>NZ_JAGSGD010000005.1 GCF_016772415.1 Phenylobacterium glaciei | reverse complement strand
ATAGCTGCCGTTCAACGCTCTCACACGGTGAGCCGCCGCTCACCTAGCGCCACCCCCAACCCCGCCAGCGCCGCCCCCACCGCCTGCGCCGGATATCCCGACGCCGGCGCCTGCTTCGTCCCAGGCAAGGCGTTCAGGAAGGCGTCCATGATCGCCGCCACCGGCGCCTCGCGGGCGAGGATCGGGCGCACGGCCGGCGGGTGGCGCTTCGCCCCACTCAGCCACCGGGCATAGGCCCGGCAGGCATAGGCGCTGTCATAGTCGGCGTGGGCGGCCAGGAACGCGCGCTCTTCCGTTGAGAGATCGAACTCCGACCCAAGCGCATAGCCAAAGTCGGCGAGGTAGAGGTCCTCGCCGTCGGTCAACAGGTTGCGGGCGTGCAGGTCGAAGTGGAAAAGGCCCTGCTTGTTCATGAAAGCTATGGTGCTCATCCACTGATCGTGCGCGGCTGCCAGCTTCGCGCCCCTCGGCCGCGCCGCTTGCAGCCAGGTCTCCAGGTCCCGGCCTACGAATTCCTGGATCATCACGATATTGGCCGGGGCACGGGTCACCTCATCTACCCTGGCGATGATCGCCGGGTTTCCCGACCAGAACGCCGGGATATTCGCCAGCCAGGCCTCCTGCCGCTCGCTGAGCTTCGGCGCCGTGCGCGGCAGCACCCGCGCATGGTGCAGGATCGGAAAGTGTGGGCAGGCTCCGGCCAGCGCCCAGCCGCTCGTCATCCGGGCGGCCGCCAGCTCCCGCCCTGCAGCGAAACCCGCCGAGCCCACGGCATATTGGTAGAGGCTGGGCAGGCCGAAGAGGTCGGCGGTGACGCTTCCCGCCGGCCCGGCGTCGAGCTCGCGCCGGGTCAACGCCATGCGCTTGGCGAACACCCTCCAGCCCGCGAAATCTAGGATCGCGCTCTCGCTGCCATGGAAGCTGACCCGCCAGTCTGCCGCGTTCAACATGGCCGCTAGGTCGCCGTCGCTGAGCGCCGCGAGGGTCGCCGCCACCGCCTCATGCGCCCGGCTTCGGCGCTCAAGTTTCTCCGGTCCCATCGTGGCGATCCCCAAACCAACACCCTCGACGAAGCGCTTCATCCCGAACCCTGGAGAAGTGACCCCGGGATTCTATCTCACGGTCGGCGTTCGACACAGCCTCGGTCGAGAGCCGTCACTGACGTCCTGCCGAGCAGCGGGCGCCATGAACTTCGGCTA
>NZ_JAGSGD010000004.1 GCF_016772415.1 Phenylobacterium glaciei | reverse complement strand
TGTTCAGACCGGGGACATGGGTGACACCTGTTCGGGGACATCCGTGACAGGTTGAGATTGACCGCCTTTGGTCCGCAGGTCGATGGCTGCGATCCGCAGGGTTCGGAAGACGACGTCGTAGAGTCCGTCGGTCGGGGTGGGTCTGATGGCGACGATCTTTCCACCGAAGGCCTTCGGGATGCGCCAGGTGCGGCCTTTGAAGCTGATGCGGCTATCGTTTGGAGGGACGCGTCGCGGTTGGTCATCGGGGCCGTATTCGAAGGGCTCCACGGCGGATCGATAGGATCTTGGGCTGGTGGTGTAGCGATCGATCGGAGGCCGTAGGCCGAGCGCCTCGTGGGGCCGCTCGGTGTTGTAGACGCCGCGCCAGCGATCGAGGCTCCGGGCGGCGTGGTCGAGGTCGGCGAAGGGCGGACCAGCCATGGCCTCGGCCTTGAGGGTACGGTGGAAGCGCTCGTCCTTGCCTTGGGTCTGCGGGTGATATGGCCGCGAGTGGCCGATACCGATATCCTGCTCGATCAGCCAGACGCCGAGGGGGGTGAAGGGCTCGCCCGGCCCGTTTCCCCAGGGCGAACCGTTGTCCATGTTCATGCGCCAGGGTAGGCCATAGCGCTCGAAGGCCTCGGTCAGATGGCCTTGCACGGTCTTGGTCTTCTCGTTGCCGCAGGCCGCCAGGACCACACAGAAGCGCGAGTGATCATCAAGCACCGTCAGCGGATGCAACCGGCCCGAGCGCATGGCGACGTGGCCCTTGAAGTCCATCTGCCACAGGTCATTGGGCGCAGCATGTTCGAAGCGGATGAAGTCGGTCTCGCCGCCGCCGAACGCGCCCAGCTCGACGCCGTGGCGGCGCAGGATCTGGGTGATCGTTGAAGGCGCCGGCGCAGCCAGGCCTTGGCGTTTCAGCACCGCGGCGATCTTTCGTCCGCCCCAGGCTGGATGCGCGGCCCGTACCGCCAGCACTGCGGCCTCCGTCGTCTCGCCTGTCTGCCGGGGCGAGGTCAGAGGCCGGCGCGAGCGCTCATCAAGACCCGACCGCCCCTCTGCCTGGAAGCGGCTCAGCAGCCTGTAAGCCAGCGTCGAGCTCACCCCGAACCGACGACAGAGCTCCCGTCTGTTCGCCCCCTCCGCAAGCGCCAGACGAACAAACTCCTGCTTGCGATCCATCGCCGAGACTCCCGTGAATGGCATCTCCCGACCTCCCTGCGAGGCCAAAAGGTGTCACGGATGTCCCCGAACGCCTGTCACGGATGTCTCCAGTCTGAACA
>NZ_JAGSGD010000003.1 GCF_016772415.1 Phenylobacterium glaciei | reverse complement strand
TTTCTCCCCGTTGGGTCAGGGCGCTGGAAGCGGACCTAGCTGGCGGCATCATTTAACCGGCGCCCGGCTGACAGCTTGGGGCCCTTGGCGATAGCGCCGGGATGCTGCGCCCAGCCGCTTCGCCGGCCCTTCCCCAACACCCTGATCCAAAAGCGAGATCCCCATGAAAGTCCGTGTTCTCTTCGTGGCCTCCACGGAGCGATATCTGCTCTCTGGCGAGGTCTATGACCTCCCCGAGGCCGACGCCGCCCAGCTGATCGCCAGCGGCGACGGGGAGGGGGTCGATCGGAAGGTTCCGGCGCTGGCCGATCCACGCCCGGCCCCTGCCACGCACCCTGCTGAAGAGGCCGTCACCTGATGTGGCAGCGCCTGACCTGCAGCCAGCCCGGGGCCGCGGCCCTGGACCTGGCCACGGTCAAGGCGAACCTGCGCGTCGACGAAGCCACCGAGGACGCGACCATCACCGCCCTGATGGCCGCGGCCCAGCGGATGGTCGAGGGCCCCACCGGCTGCGGTCTGGCGCTGAAGACCTCCACCTGGGTTCTCAGTCTCGACAGCTGGCCGGCGCAGATCGACCTTGAGTTCGGGCCCGTCGCCTCGATCACCAGCCTGACCTACCTGGACGCGGGCGGCGCACGCCAGACCGTGGCCGGGTCCGACTACCTGGTCGATCTCACCTGCCGCCCGGCTCGCATCGTTCCGGCCTGGGGCAAGAGCTGGCCCGCCACCCGCGAACAACCGGGCTCGGTGCTGATCACCTATGTCGCCGGCGCCGCAACCGTCCCCGCCGACCTGACCGCGGCGATGACCCTGCTGGTCGCCCACTGGTTCGCCAACCGCGAGGCGGTGGCCGACTCTGGCCTGGCCCCGCTGCCGATCGGAGTCGAGGCCCTGTTGGGCCCGCACCGCCGTCACGCGCTCTGATCGCTTTTGCCTGGGCCGTGGTCGTCGGCCCTTCGGGACCTCCCGACCCGACACGGCCTGACCCCCACATACACAAGGACCCCATCTCATGGTCGACTTCACCATCGTCGCTGCCAACGTCGTGCCTGGCACAGGCGCCATCCTCAACCAGGGGACCGCCGGCGAAGCGATCACCGCCGGCCAGCCGGTGGCCCTGGACCCGACCACCAGCAAATACGTCAAGGCCGACAACGATAACGCCACCGTGGCGCTGCGCCGGCCCGCAGGCATCTGCGTCGTGGGCGCCAACACCAATGGCCCGCTGATTTTCCAGAGCGCCGGGGAGATCGCACTCGGAACCACCCTGACGCCCGGCGTGCCGGTGTTCGTCTCGGCGACAGCCGGCGGCATCTGCCCGCAGGCGGACCTCACCACAGGCAAGACGGTGCAGATGCTGGGCCTCTGCAAGACCGCCGCGATCCTGTCGATGGACATCAACCCGCTCGGCATCACGATCTAATCTGATGCGCGCAGGCGACCGCAACCGCCGCATCGTGCTGCGGCGCGCGGCGAACGCCACCGACGACTATGGCGGGCGCGTCACCGTCTGGACGACGCTCGCCACAGTCTGGGCGCAGCATCTGCCGCTCAGCGACGGCGAGCGCCTGCGGGCCACCCAGATGGGCGCCAGCGCCACCGACCGGTTCCGCATCCTCAAAGGCGGCGCCTGGGCCGACCTCAATGCCCAGGACCAGCTGACCTTCGCCGGGCGCACCTACGCCATCGATGGGGTCAAGCCGATCGAGAACGGGGTCGGTCTGGAGATCACCGCGACGGCGAGGTCGGACGGATGAAGACCACCGTGCGCCTCGAAGGCCTGAAGGAACTGGACGGGGCGCTCGAAGCCCTGATCGCCTCGACGTCTGCCCGCACCGCCAAGACCGCACTGAAGAAGGCGCTGATCGACGCGGGCGAACCCATGGCGGCCCGCGCTCGGCAACTGGTCCCCGCGCGGACCGGCCGGCTGCGCGCCAGTATCGTGATTTCGGCGAGCCTGAAAAACAGCGCCGGCAAGGCCGCTTACGCCGCGGCCAAGCGGTCTGGGGCCAGCTCCAGCGACGCGGTCTCCGCCATGCGCGCCGCCCAGCGCGCGGCAAAGGGTGAAGCCGCCAGCGTCGAAGTCTATGTCGGCCCAAGCGGCAGACCGGCAAGCCGGGCGCACTGGGTCGAGTTCGGAACCAAACCGCATGTCATCCGGCCGAAGAGCGGGGGCGGGTTGCTCTCGATCTGGGCGGGTCGGCCAGGGGCCATCGTCGCCCGCGTCGCTGAGGTCAATCACCCGGGCCAGAAGCCTCGGGCCTTCATGCGTCCGGCATTCGACACCACGGCGGCGCAGGTGCTGGGCGCCATCGCCGGGGCGATGCGCATCCGGCTGGCCGAGGCCGCGGCCCGCGCCGCCAAGCGCTCGGCCAAAGCCGCCGCGAAGCGTCTGGCCTGATGGAAAAGGCGCTCCGGGCCGCACTGCTGGCCAACGTCGGCGTGGCCGCGATCATCAACGTGCCCGAAGCCATCGCTTGGGGGCGGCTGCCCCAGGGCCAGGACCTGCCCTACATCGCGCTCAACCGCCTGGACGGCGGCTACAGCTACACCCAGGCCGGGCGCGTCGCGACCATCACGCCCCTGGTCCAGATCGACTGCTGGGCGGCGTCCTATGACGGCGCGACCCGGCTGGCCGCTGCCGTCAAGGCCGCCATCGACACCCTGACCGCCGCACCCTGGCAAGGCGTGTTTCTGATCGACGAGCGCGCCGACGACGAGGCCGGCGACGGCCCCGACGCCGCTGGCTCAACCGACTTCTACCGCACGTCCCTGGACGTCCGGGTGACCTGGTCGCCCACCGTTTGAACCCCCAGAAGGAGCCCCAATGGCCGCCTCTCTCGCCAAAATCGCCTATGGCGCAAAGCTCGAAGTCGAGACCGCGCCGGGCTCGGCCGTCTTCACCGAGATCCTCGAAATCAAGAGCGTCAACAAGCCTGACGCCTCGATCGACGACGTCGAGGTAACCCATATGTCCAGCCCTGGCCTGGCCAAGGAATATCTGCCGGGCATGACCGACTTCGGCGATATCAGCTTCGACATCAACTGGGTGCCCGGCGGCGGCACCGACCAGTTCATCGAGGCCTGGCGCGCCTCGGGTCTGGTCCGCGCCACGCGCCTGACATATCCGGGCAACGTCAAGGACACCTTCCCGGCCTATGTGAAGGGATATTCGGCCGGGGCCAGTTCGCCGGGTGACGCGCTCACCGGCCAGCTGACCCTCAAGGTCGCCGGCCTGCCGGTCCGGAGCTAAGCCGATGCTGGCCAATCCCATCAAGGGCCAGACGCCCGTAAAAACCGCCGCCGGCGACCTGGTGTTCGTGCTGACCTTTCCGGCCCAGAAGGTCTGCGAGGTCCGCTTCAACCGCCGCTTCCTGGATATCGCCGAGGATTTGGACGAGCTGCTGCTCACCGACATCGGCTTCATCTTCTGGGCCGGCCTGCAGCACTTCCAGCCGCACCTGAGCGAGACCGACACCGACGCGGTCGTTACCGAGATCGGCGTGCTGGCCATGTACAAGGTGATCGGTGATGGCGTGCGCGCCGCCTTCGATCAGGGCGAGGTCGCTCGCGACGTGGCGGTGAGCACCACTGCCTCCCCTCGGAAGGCTCGGGGCAAGCCTACACCATAGAGGCCTGCTTCGAGCTTTGGTGCGAACTGGGCCTGGGCCAACCTGATGAGTTCTGGAACCAGACGCCCGGCACGTTCGGGCGGATGTTGAAGGCCAGGCTCCGGGCCGCAAAGCGCGAGCAGCGCGACCGGGTGATCCTGGCTTGGCAGATCGGCGCCTTCGTCGGCATGTCGAAGATGACACCGCTGGCCAAGGTGCTGGAGCGCCTCGACCCGCCCGAGCCCGAAGGCCTGCTGCCAACCACCGAGATCATGCGCCGGATGGACCTGTGGCGCGCCGCCTACGCCAGAGACCAGACCTAAGAGTTTTAGGAGCCCGCCATGCCGCAAAGCGTGATCGGAAACCTGCGCGCGATCCTGGGCATCGAGACCGGTCAGTTCGAAAGCGGGCTGAAGTCGGCGCAGGGCAAGCTGGGCGGGTTCGGCAAGGGCGCGGCGCTGTCGCTGGCCGGGGTGGCGGTGGCCGCTGCAGCTGCGACCACGGCGATCAGCGTGGCGGTCAGGGGCCAGCTCAACGCGCTCGATGAAATGGGCAAGATGGCCCAGAAGGTCGGCGTCGGCGTCGCGGCCCTGTCGCAACTGCAGTACGCCGCCGAACTCTCGGACCTGTCGCTGGAGCAGCTAGGCGGTGGCCTAAAGAAGCTAGGCGTCAACATGGCCGGCGTCGCCTCAGGCGGCGCGCAACCGGCCGCGGCGGCCTTCAGGGCGCTTGGCATCGACGTCACCGACGCCAACGGCCAACTTCGCAGCACCGACGCGGTATTCACCGATGTGGCCGGGGCCTTCGGCAATATGGCCGACGGCGCGGGCAAGACGGCGCTGGCCGTGCAGATCTTCGGCAAGTCAGGCTCCGACCTGATCCCGCTACTGAACTCCGGCGCCAAAGGTCTCGCTGAAATGCGCGCCGAGGCTGACGCGCTGGGCCTCACCATCGATGAGACCGCAGCCCGCGCCGCCGAAGGCTTCAACGATAATCTGACCCGGCTGGGCAAGGTCACGACCGGTATCACCCGCCAGCTCGCTGCCGGCCTTGCGCCCACCCTTGAGGTGGTCTCCGCTAGCCTGGTGTCGGCCGCCAAGGACGGCGACTTCATGGGCGCGGTCGTGGCCACGCTCGACATCGCTATCCGCGGCCTGGTCTCCACCGGCGTGATCCTGGGGGCGGTGTTCAAGGCTGTGTTCGACACCATCAAGGGTGTCGTCGCGGCGACAAAGCTGGTGGTGGCCGGGGACTTCTCCAGCGCGTGGAAGATCCTCAACACCGAGGTTCTGGATATCGACGCCCTGGCCGCCCGGGTGGGCCAGGTCTGGGCCAAGACCGCCACCCGGGTCGCGGCCACCGGCAAGCGCGACAGCGCCGCGATCGTGGCCCCCATCTCCGAGAGTGCGGCCGCAGCAAAGAAGGCCGTCAAGGTCATCGAGACGGAGGCGCAAAAGGCCGTCAAGGCGGCGCTCGACCTGGTGGCGGCAGAGGACAAGGCCTTCGGCGAGCGGGGCATGACCAGCGACCAGATCCGCTCGAAGGAACTGCTGGCGGCGGCCTCAACGCTGGTGGCCGCAGGCTTCCTCAGTGAGGCCGCCCATGCCGCACGACTCGTCGATGAACTGCGCGACCTTGAGGGCAATCAACGCAAGATCATCGACCTCAACCCGACGCTCACCAACGGCATGGCCGACCTGGCGGCCGAGCTTGAGAAGCTTAAAGACACCCGCACGCCGCTGGAGCAGATCGCTGATGCCTTCTACGGCATCACCGACGCGCTCTCCGGTGCCGCGCGTGCGTTCAAGGCCGGCGACTTCGTCGGCGTGATCGCGGGTGCCGGCCAGGCGCTGAAGGGCATCAAGGCCGCGTTCGCAGCGGGCGCGACGGCTGCGACGAAATTCGGCGCGGTGGCCGGTGTCGCCCAGGCGGCCGGTCAGCTGATCGGCGGCACGGGCGGGGCGGCGCTGAGCGGGGCGGCTTCAGGCGCTGCCGCCGGCATGGCCTTTGGACCGGTCGGCGCTGTCGTGGGCGGCCTGATCGGCGGGATCACCGGTTTCTTTGGTGCGTCCAAGGCCAAGAAGCAGGCCAAGCAACAGGCCGCCGAGCAGGCCCGACTGGAGGCGCAGAGAAAGGCTGCCGAGGAAGCTTCGACCAGGCGCGAGCTGGAGATCCAGGTGATCGAGGCCTCGGGTGACGCGCTGGCCGCCCAGGCGGAGCGCGAGAAGGATCTGCTGGCGGCGCTGTCGCCAGCCAATGCCGAGCTGCAGAAGCAGGTCTGGGTCCAGACCAAGGCCGCCGACATGGCGCGCCAACGCCGCGCGCTTGAGGAACAGCTGCTGGAGGCGACCGGGCAGTCGGCGCAGGCCTTAGTGATGATCCGCGAGGATGGCCTGAAGGCCCTGCCGCCAGAGCTGCGCGCCCTGCAGCAATCCATCTACGACGTGGTCGATGCCTCCCAGGCCGCCGAGGCCGCGCAGGCGAAGTACGAGGCCGCGCTCGCGGTCGCCGAGGGCCGACGCGACGACGCGCGCGATGTGTTGACGCAGGCCTATGATCGCGAGGCCAGGGCGATCGAGGGCGTCCGCGACCGGTTCGCCGATCTCGCCGAGGCCCTGGCCGATTTCGGCCGCGAACTGGCCTCCGGCGTCCTGACCGATCTCAACCCCGGCCAGCAACTGGCCGCTGCACGCGCCGCCTTCGACGCCCTGGTGGGCAAAACCGACGAGGCCAGTCTGGCGGCTTTGCCGGCCGCCGGTCGCGCCCTGCTCGAGGCCAGTCGCGCCGCAGCTCCTAACGCCGCCGTGGCCGCCCGTGATCTGGCCGGCGTGCGGGCTGCCGTGCAGGCCGCCGAGGTCGCAGCGCGGGGCCAGGTCGGGGTCGCCCAGCAGCAGCTCACCGCCCTGCAAGAGCAGGTGGCCGGCTACCTGACCCTCAACGCCTCGGTGCTCTCGGTGCGCGACGCCATTGCTGATCTGGCCAAGGCCATGGCCGCCGTGGCTAAGGCTGCCAATGACAATGCCCAGGCTGCCAAGGGTCAGACGTTTGATCCCGCCTCTACGGCTGCGGCCGTCGCAGCCGCGGCCGCGACCTCCAGCGCAGGCGTGCCGACGCCCGCATTTGACCTGGCCCCGGACATTGCAGCAGCACTGGCGCCCTACCTTACCCAGATGGTGATCAACACCGGGGCCACGGCGCGCACCCTCGATGACGTCACCCGAGGCGGCAACGCCTTCCAGACCATCGCGGCCTAGATGAAGATCGTCCGGCCCGTCACCATCACCGACGCCGTCCTCACCAGTTCCAGCGTCACCGAGCCTGAGACCCTTTGGAGCGGTGCTACCACCTATGGCCTGAGCGCGGCGGTCTACCGGGTGATCGACAACGTCCACCAGCGGTTCGTCTCGCTGCAGGCCGGCAACCTGAACAAGATCCCCGAGGCACTCACCAGTTCGACATGGTGGCAAGCCACTGGCGCGACCAACCGCTGGGCCTGCTTTGATGAGACGGTAGGATCGCTGACGACGCGGGCCAGTTCCATCGCCATGACCCTTGCCCTCCCGGGCACCGAACGCGCCGACACCCTCTATCTGGCTGGCCTGGCCGCCGCGACCTGTCGGGTGCAGGTGAGCGATCCCCTGGCTGGCGCGGTGTTTGATCGCACCGTCAGCCTCACCGATCCGGGCGGGGTGACCGACTGGTACGCCTATTTCCTCGAGCCCGTCCGCCGTGACACCGAGCTGGTGATCACCGACCTGCCGCCGGGAGCAGGCTCCACCCTGACCCTGACGCTGACCGATACCGGCGCCACCGTGGCGCTCGGTGTGGTCGTGGCGGGGTTCTCGCAGGATATCGGGGGTACGCGTTGGGGCGCGCAGCTGGGTATCCGCGACTATTCGGTCAAGGCCGATGACGCCTTCGGCAACCAGTACGTCCTGGAGCGCGCGTTCCGAAAAAAGGCCAGCTTCGCGGTCGTAATCGACAACCGGCTGCTCGACAGCGTGATCGCCACCCTCACCGAGGGCCGGGCGTCCCTGCGGCTCTACATCGGCTCAGGCGCCTACGCCTCGACCGTCGTTCTGGGGTTCTTCAAGGACTTCAACGTCGAGATGTCGCAGCCGCCCAACAGGTCCCTCTGCTCCCTCGAGCTTGAAAGTATCGCCTGATGGCCATCACCCCCAATCCCACCGTCACACCCCTGCCGACGGCCCCGCAGCGCCTGACCGACGCGCCAGCGGTGTTCGTGCCCAAGGCCGACGCCATGATGGCGGCGCTGCCCGCCTTCTCGACCCAGATCTCGGCGGTGGGCGCGGCGGCTCAGGCCAACGGCGCAGCGGCCGAGATAGCAGCGACCTCAGCCGAGGCTGCAAGGGTATCGGCCGAGTCCGCTGCGGTCGTGGCCATCGGGACATCTACCCTTGTGTCGACCTGCGCAACTTCGGTGACCTTGAGCGTGGGTGCGAAATCCCTGACCGGCCTGCAGTCTGGCCGGACCTTCGCAAACGGCCAGCGGGCCACGCTGATCCGCGCCAGCGACCCCACCAGTCAGGGCTCTGGCCTGATCTCCGGCTTCTCAGGTGGCACGACGCTGACGCTCACGCTCGACACCGTTTTTGGAGCGATTGGTCCGTTCACGGACTGGCTGCTGGTGCTGTCGGTGTTCGCGCCGTCACCGGCCCCCACGACCTCTGAATTCAACAGCGCCAGGAACTTCGCCCTTAACGCCGCAGTCATTTTCTAAGGAACCCTGCCGATGCCTCTCGACACCAATGCCGCCGGCATCCAGGTCAACAGCCTGGTCACGCCCCAGACACCTCTGGCGCTCACCGCCGTCGTCACCACCGCCAACACCAACTACACCGACACCCCCACCAACGCCGTCCAGTTCCTTCAGTCAGACGCAGCGACAGGCATCCCGGCCCGCGGCGCTCGCCTGACGAAGGTGACGGCGCTCGCGCGCGCCACCACGACCGCCACCGAGCTGCAACTGTTCGTGGGCAATGCCGCCGGCACCGTGAAGCGTTTCATCAAGTCGGCCCTCATGCCGGCCTACACTGTGGCCCAGACCACCAAGCAGACCGAGGCCGACTTTGGGTTCAGCGACGCGAGCCCCCTGATCCTGGCGGCTGGCGAGCAGCTCTGGCTGGCGACCGGCGTCACCAACACCGGCATCGTCGGCCGCGCCGAAGGCGGGGCCTACTAGGTCATGGCCGACTTCAACGGCTTCCAGCCCTCTGCCCTGAAGTTCGCAGCCACGGCCAGAGGGGCAGGGCTGGTCGGCTTTGCGCGCCAGGGCCTGGACCAGCGCAAGAAGCCTTCCCGCACATTCGCCCTCGATGTGGCCATCAACGGCAAGCTGTTCTGGGACCTGGACAAAGACGGACCCCTGAACATCAACGCCGCAGGCGTGGTGGTCGTAACCCCGTTGGGGGCGTTCGTGACGCGCGCCAAGCTGTGGGGCACGGGTGGGCAAGATCGCAATGGCGCCAACCCCGGGGCAGGGGGCTTTGCGGGGGGCTCTTTTCAACTCCCCATCAACGTCGCCTACAATCTGCTCGTCGACCAGGGAGGCGGCGGCGCGGCCCAGTACGGCGGGCGAGGCGGAGGCTATAGCGGCATTCGCCGCGTGTCGGACGGCAAGAGCGTCCTCATCGCTGGCGGCGGCGGATCTGACGGCTACGGGGCCAGCCCCGCCACCAGCGGCGCGGGCGGGGGCTCCGTGGGCCAGAACGGAACGGCCGATACCAGCGGCAATGATCGTGGCTATGGCGGCTCGCAATCGGCGGGCGGCAGCGGCGGTGGCGCCGGCGGTGGCCTATACGCAGCGTCTGGTAGTTGGGGGTCGGCCTATCAAGGGGGAGGCGGCGGCTATTCCGGGGGTGCCGGCGGCGGTGGCTACTTCGGTGGCGGCGGCGGTGCGGGCTCGGACTATGCAGGCGCATCGGGTGGCGGCGGCTCGGGGTATTTCGACCCAGCCCTCGTGCTCGATGGGCAGCTTATAGGGGGCTCAGGCTCGACGCCGGGCAATGCCACCGACCCAGACCGAAAGACGGCCGGAAACCCCAACCTGGGGCTTGGCCGGGTGCTGCTCTTCTAGGGCCACCTGGCGAGCGCCCCCCCTCCTGGCTTCGTAAGCCTCCTCAATATTTACGGTAGGTTCTGATGATCGTTTATCAGCGCAAAACCCTGGCGGGCACGAACGTCGGACAGCCCGGCCCGCTACCTCCCGAACTGGTCGGCCTTGAAGACGTGAGCCTCGCCGACATGTCGTGGGCTGACCCGGCGCTCGGCTTCAACGGCGAGACGTTCGTGCCGGTGGAAATCCTGGAGCCGCCACCCGGACCGCCACAGCAGATCAGGAAGCTGGACTTCTGGCGGCTGCTGACGGCCGGCGAACGCGTCGCCTTCAACATTGTCTCGCGCA
Source organism: Phenylobacterium glaciei (assembly GCF_016772415.1). Taxonomy (NCBI): domain Bacteria; kingdom Pseudomonadati; phylum Pseudomonadota; class Alphaproteobacteria; order Caulobacterales; family Caulobacteraceae; genus Phenylobacterium; species Phenylobacterium glaciei. The sequence continues at coordinate 135,325 of NZ_JAGSGD010000003.1, read as the reverse complement.
AGGTCCAGGGCCTCACGCTCGCCGACTATCAGGACGCCACGAAAGCACCCCTGATCGCCGCCGAGGTGTTCCTCAACCTCTTTGACGCCACCGACATCATCGACCTGGCCAACCCCGACACGGCCGCAGGCGTCGGCCTGCTGGTGTCTCTGGGTATCCTTACCCAGGCTCGCGGGGCTTGCGTGCTTGCCGGGACGCCGCCGACCTAGCCTGACGGCTGTTCCGCACCAACGCACGTCCAGACATTCGCAACGGTCGCCGTCGTCGGCCGACACGAACCTCCAATCCATCAAAGGAGCCGTGCCCATGGACGAGCCCGAATACGACGCCACCATGTTCAAGGCCGAGCTCGCCGCGGTCCGCTCTGAGCTCAATGCCCTGCGCACCGATGTGAAGGATCTGGTGGCCGCCTGGAAGACAGCCTCGGGCTTGGTCAAGTTCGTCAAGTGGCTCTCGACCCTCGTGGCAGCGGTCACGCTGATCTACGCGGCGATCAAGGGCCTCGCGCCCCGCTAACCTCCCGGAGACATCGATGACACTGCTTCCTCCAGCCTATCGCTGGCTCGACGAGGTGCGCCCGCTGCCCAGGATGGTGGAGGCCGCCCGCCGGCTCTACGGCACGATCGAGACGCCGGGCCCTGCTGACAACCTACTCATTCTGGACTGGGCCAGGGAGGCCGGGCTCTCGAAGGGCTATTCATCCGACGCCGTGCCCTGGTGCGGGCTGTTCATGGCGCTGGTCGCCAGGCGCGCCGGCAAAGCAGCGCCCGCCAAGCCGCTCTGGGCGCGAAGCTGGAGCCGGTTTGGCGTAGCCGCGCCGCAAGCTTCGCTGGGCGATGTGCTGGTGTTTGCGCGGGCTAAGGGCGGCGGACATGTCGGTCTCTATGTCGGCGAAGACGATGGCGCCTTTCATGTGCTGGGCGGCAACCAGTCCGATGCGGTCAGCATCACCCGGATCGCGAAGACCCGCTGCATCGCGATCCGCCGGCCGATCTACCGGGTCCAGCCGGCCAGCGTCGTCCCCGTTCAGCTGGCGGCCTCCGGCGGGATCTCGGCCAACGAGGCCTGACCACACCCTTCATCAACTGCCCCAACCGCCCGCGCTTTTGCGGGCATCTTTTATGGAGAAGCGACATGGACGATCTCAAACCCTGGTGGACATCCAAGGCTATCTGGACCGGCCTGATCGGCAGCGCCTGGGGCGTGGCGGGTGCGCTTGGCCTGCTGCCTGAGGGCCTCAGCCAGGCCGACGTGCTGACTGTGGTTCTGGCGATCACGGGTATTGGCGGGGTGGTGTTTCGCAAGACCGCCAAGGCGCGGATTGGGTAGCATGGCGGCGGCGGGAAGCACGGTGTTTAGGAAGACGTCGCCGCGCCGCCTCACCGGCTCACCCCAACAAGCTCCATCAGCTTCCCGTAGTCCGTAACGACATCATACCGGACCGGGTCGGCGGACACGCGCTTGCCGATTTCATCGAAGAACTTGCGCGCGCAGGCGATCTTGGTGCTTTCGATCTCGCGCAGTTTCAGGGACGACATTGTCCCCTTGGTTTCGGCCACGAAATAGATGTGCTTGACGCTTCCGACCTTGAACGAGATCGCCCAGTCCGGGTTGTAATCGCCGACAGGCGTCGGGATCAGGAACCCGCGCGGGAGCTTCGCGTAGACGACGACCTCATCGCTCGTATCGAGCTCCGCCACGAACCGCCGCTCGATATCCGAATCCGTGACGACGTAATCGTAGACATGGTTCTTCAGCTTCGAGCCGACCTTGGAGAAGTCCTGCCCTGACTGGTTGGCCGTGAAAATGTCGACGTCATAGCGGTCCTCGACGCCGTCATATGCGAGGCGCTCGATGACCATCGTGGCCTTCTGCTCGGAGATGATCCTGGAAGCCTCGGCAATGAAGTGCTCGGGGTTCTGGCGAAACTGAGCAAAGACGCTCGGCACCATACCGGTCAGGATTTCCGCAACAGTCTGGCGGGTGAGGTGGGCGTTTTCGGCGACCTTGCCCAGCAGGTCGTACTTTACCTGCGAATAGACCGATCCACCGCTCTCGGTGGTCGTATTGGTGACCTTGAAGCCGTCGCCGGCCTTAAGCTGATCGTCCGTGATCTCGTCGCTCTGAATTCCGGTTTGGACGGTGTATTGCAGCGGCGTGACCCGGAGCTGGCTATCGAGCGCACCGACGCATTTGCGAACGAGCTCGTCGGAATCAAACTCGACCCGATAGACGGCCTTGCGGTTGATCCGGCCCCATAGCTCCTGGAATTCCTTCTTGTCGAAGTTGGCGTTCAGCGGGTTGGTCTTCGGTTTCCGGCCGTCTTCAACCTTCGGCAATTGGGCGTCGCTGAACACGCTGTCGATCAGCTGGAAGACCTGATCGGCGTAGGGCTTTAGATCGTCCGGAAGCGCCGCCAGCGTGCCTGCGGTCTTGGCTTTGTGGTAGCCGGCCGCAATCTGGTCAGTGTCATCGGTGTAATCGTTCTTCACTAAGTACCGATAGATCAGCTTGGCCAAGGCCGGGGTGATCTGAACCGGACCATTTTCGGTCGTGACCGTCTTGCCGGAGAAGTAGGCCTCCGTCGCCTTCCTCGGCCGCGACGACAGGGTATCGGCAATCTCGCTCTGGAGCCCCCCGACGAAGTCCTTGTAGCTCTCGCTGGCCACCACGGTCAGGACGTTGATGTCGTGGACGACCGCCGGATTATCCATCCGATCGCCATCCTGGTTGACCGACAGGCGAAGCCCGCGACCGACTTCCTGGCGACGCGAGATCATGTTGTCGCTGTGCTTCAGCATGCACATCACGAAGACATTTGGATTGTCCCACCCTTCGCGGAGCGCGGAGTGGGAAAAGATGAACCGGGTCGGCTCAGCGAAGGACAGCAGCCGCTCCTTGTCCTTCAGGATCAGGTCATAGGCATCTGTGTCGTCGGAATCGGCGGACCTCGACCCGACATCAGGGTTCTTCAGCCGGTTGGTCTTCTTGTCGATCGAGAAGTAGCCATTGTGGGTGTTGGCGCCGTCGATGCCGGCCAGGTGCTTGACATAGGCCTCGTTGTCGATCGCCAGCTCCGATAGGAATTCCGCCTTCAGGAGCTCATATTCTTCCTCGAAAACGCGGGCATACTCGCCCCTTTCGTCCGCCTGATCGTAGTCGCGGTACTTGGCCACCTCGTCGATGAAGAACAGGGACAGCACCTTGATGCCTTGAGAGAAAAGCTGCTTTTCCTTGTCGAAATGCGCCTTGATCGTCTCCCGGATCTGGATGCGACGGATATCCCGCTCGGACACGTCACCGGTGGCCTCGCCGGCCGACAGGGTCACGCCATTGGTGAATTCGACGGTGTCGTTGTTGTAGTCGATCTGGGAGATGGTGAAGCCCCGGTACTGATCGAGGTCACCGGACAGCGTGAACAGGTCGTCGCGGAATTCCAGCCGCCGGATCTGGCGCTTAATCTCGCCGGTCTTAAGCTTGACCTCCAGTTCGATGCGCGCGACCGGCGCCTTCTTTGAGATGTCGATACCTTCGAGGTAGAGGTAGGCATTGGTGCCTGCCAGACCGCGTGTCTGGATGCCGCGCACCGCAATCTTCTTCACCAGCTTCTGGTTATAGGCGTCCAAAGCGTCCAGACGGTGAATCCGGTTGTGCTGCGTTATATGGGTCGCCGAATAGCGCATGATCATCAGCGGCTTGAACTTCGGCAGGGACTCCGTCGTGGCCCTGCCTCCCATCCTCTGCGGCTCATCCAGGATCACGATCGGCCGGTTGCTGGCGATCACATCGATGGGCCGCCGAGACTGGAAGTCGTCCAGCTCGTCGTAGATCCGGCGGTTGTCAGCACCCCTGGCGGCGAACGCCTGGATGTTGATGACCATGACGTTGATGCCGGCGTCAGACGAAAAACTTTCCAGCTCGTGCAGGCGCTTTGAATTGTAGATGAAGAAGCGCGCCTTCTTGCCGTAGCTTTCGGTGAAATGTTCCGCGGTGATCTGGAGGGACTTATAGACGCCCTCCCGGATCGCAATGCTCGGGACCATGATGATGAACTTGGACCAGCCATATCGCTTGTTCATCTCGAACATGGTCTTGATGTAGCAATATGTTTTGCCGGTCCCTGTCTCCATCTCCACGTCGAGGTTGAACTTGCACCCCGCGCTGGCGACAAGGCTGTCCGACATGGGCAGGTTCTGGCGGCGCTGGATGTCCTTGATGTTGGCCAGAACCTGAAGCTCGGTCAGCTGGAGATCAGCATTCTTGAAGCCTTCCTCGAAGGCGCTGGTCTGCGCCTTGCGGCCGGGGTCGATCCTGTAAGCGACGCCACCTGTCATCGGCTGCCCGGCAAAGCAGTCGACGACTGCCTCCACAGCATCAGTCTGATAGGGCTGGACCTTGAATTTGAGCTTCATGCCGACCCCCTCAGATCGACTTGATGTCGGTGGCGGGAGAGAGCTGGCGGAAGATCTGTTCGACGTTGATCTTAACGGCGTCCGATACAAAGCCGTTGTCGCGGAAGACCACACGCAGCGGCTCGTGGCCGGCCAGCTCCTTGACCAGCTCCTCTGTTACGCCGCTGTCGAAGCACGCAGCCAGGGCGTTGTTGTCTACGAAGAACACCGTCTTGCCTTGGATCGTCTCGCGGCGGATGGGCAGCGTCAGATCGACGCCCCAATCCCCCAGCACTTGGAAGAGCAGGTCCTCAGGGGTGCGGTCTGGCTTGATGTTGTCGATCGCAGTGAGCAAATCGACCTGGCTAACTTCGTCGGGACGGTAAAAGACGTCCTGCATATTCGACGTGTCGATTTTAAGGACGCGAAAACCAACGTCCTTTTTCCACTCCGGGTGACCCGAGGTCTCTAGTACTTTAGCGCCCGCGCGACGGACGCGTTCCATTGCCAGGTCAGCAATGTTTTCGAAGCCCTCCTTCCTAGCCGCACTAGACGATTCCGTCTCTTCCGGTAATTGCACGAGAATGAATTTTCTATTCGCGCCATCGATAGCGTTCTGCTGAAATACAGCCTGCGCAGTCGTTCCAGAGCCAGAGAAAAAATCCAAAACAATGTCTTCACTACCTGTAGCGAGGACTAATGCTCTCTGAATGAGTCTTGTTGGTTTCGGATTATTGAATAATCCGCCAAGATCGAGGGATTTTAGTTCGTTACTTGCTTCATGGTTATGTCCCACTTCATCGTAGGGCCAAATCGTGACGGGGCTTACGCCGTCCTTGACCTCTGAAAGGAAGCTTTTCCGAGAGGGTGTCTGTGTTCCGTCCGCGCCGAACCAGATTTCCCCGTCCTCGTCCATTCTCTTTAATGCAGCGTCATTAAAGCGGCGAAATGTGCCAGTCGGCGGCGTCCATTCAATTCCGTTTCTGAATGTAAACGAAGTCGCGTTCGTTCCGCTCTTTGCGTGAAGTGGGGTCGCTTTCCAGACTCCCTTTGAATGACCGTCAGGGTTACTATAGGCGGCAAGCTGAGCCTCATTCCTCGGAAGCAAATTTAGCGACATCCCAATCTTTTGTTTCGCATAGCAAAGTATGTGGTCGTGGTTGTCCGAAAACCACCTCGCGTCATTGGCTCTCGTATATTTTTTCTGCCATATTATATTCGCAATAAGATTGTCTGCTCCGAATATTTCGTCGCAACACTTTCGAAGATTGCCAACTTCACCATCATCAATACTGATGAATATCACGCCGTCTGCGCTCATTATATTTCGCGCCAACTTCAATCGCGCATACATCATTGACAGCCAATCCGAATGAAATCGCCCATTGCTGTCTGTATTGGCAACAAGACGGTTTCCAGATTGGTCTTTCTGATTCGACATAATCAGAAATTCTTCGCTTCCCTGCGAAAAATCGTCCTCATATATGAAATCATTCCCAGTATTGTACGGGGGATCAATGAAGATCATTTTCACTTTTCCAAGATATGTTTCCTGAAAAATCTTAAGAGCGTCTAGATTGTCGCCCTGAATGAACAGATTACTGGTCGACTCAAAATTCAGACTATCGTCTCGAGATGGGCGAAATGTTTTCGCAATAGGTGCATTTGCTGTGGCTAATGCCTCCCGCTTTCCCGGCCAATCCAACCGGTATCTTTCCTGCCCGCCCTGTACGAGATGATCGCTCAGTTCCTGTCGAAGCTGATCGAAATCGACCACCAACCGCAGCTTGCCAGTCTCATCCGCCGCCTCCGTGACGCAGCCTGGAAAAAGATCGCGGATCTTCGCGACATTCTCGTCCGTCAGGTTCGGGCTGTGCATCTTGAGCTTGTCCATCGTCGTCATCCCCTCACTCACTCGTGGCCGCCATCGGTGCGTTTGCCCGGGTGAGCCGCTCCATTTCCAATCTGGCGACGCGTAGCTCGGCGTTGATCGCTACGCGTTTGTTGAATTGTTTCTCGCGGTTGAGCCGCAATGTGATCCGCTCGATTTCACGGGCTTGCGCCCGGACCGCTTCGAGCCGAGCGACACGCTCCTGAATAGCGCCGTCCGTCCGGACCTGGGCTGGCATCATCGCCGTCAGGAGCTTGTCGTAGAGCCCCCCGAGGTCGAGGGCCACGGGAAGCGCATCTCGCGGCCCACCTTCGCTGGTCCAGTCGGTCGAGAAATACTCACTGATCACCCACTTCGAGGTGTCGGCTTCGCTGGGTCGTTTAAAGGCGGCCGTCGCGCGCCGCTTACCGGACCAGGTCAGTTCGAAGATGATCGGGAACGGAATAGCCCGGTCGATCGCCCGCAGAATGTCCTCATCCGGTGAGCCGGTCCGCAGGCTAATTTCGAAGATCTGGATTTCCGAGACAGACGCGGTAGCGGCCAGGTTGATGGTCTCAGGAGCCAGCTTGAACCGCCACACAATCTGGTCGACCTGGGTGACGAACAGCTGCTTCAGCCCCGCGCTGGCGCCAGCGTGCTCATAAATCTTGTTCTTTGGCAGTACCCGGCCGAACGCGGCACTTCTGGGATAGTCGAACAGGCCTGCCGTCATGGCGCGGCCTGGAGGATCACGACGAAGGCGACCAGTTCGAAGTCGCTGAGCCCCGCGATCGTGTTCGTGAGCGCCGTGGTCCTGCCGCCGCTGAACAGGCTGTCCAGGTCCTTTTCTTCCTTCACCTCGATCATCGATCGGATGGCAGAGCTGAGCAGATCTGAATAGGCGGCCATGTTGCGGCCGTCCTGGGTTTGCTCGTTGAAGAGCCGGCAGACGGCCTGGATCGGCTCGTCTTCGCCCTTGCAGCTCGTGCGGACCAGATCGAGCAGGCGCTTGGCCTCCGTATGGTCGGCAATGATCTCACCGTCCCGGCCGATATAGACCAGGTAGTAGGGATGCAGCCGGTTCTGCTGGTTGGTGTTCACGCTGTCGTGGATGTTGCGCAGCGCAAAGATCACGCCCGGCTGCAGGCCCAGTTCCGGCTTCGCCGGTACCACGGCATGCATGCCGCGAGGCACATTCTCGAGCTCGCCGTTGGCTTTCACATAGTTGAGTAGGTCCATCCGGAAATCGTTCAGACCCAGGTCGGTGATCGAGATGCCGGTCTTGACGTCTTCCAGCTCGATGACCTCGTCCTGGAGGCGCCGTAGTTGGTCCTTGCGGTAGGCGATCTCACTGCTCTTCGCGGTCAGGACGTTGTCGTCACCGGTCGCCGTCACGTCAGCGATCACCATCCGGTTCTCGACGCGTTCCTTCAGGTTGATGTACTCGTCGAGGCTGATGTCCGGCCAATAGTTCGCCAGCTGGATCTGGCTGTTCGGTGACCCGATGCGGTCGATACGGCCGAAGCGCTGGATGATCCGGACCGGGTTCCAGTGAATGTCGTAGTTCACGAGGTAGTCGCAGTCCTGAAGGTTCTGGCCCTCGGAGATGCAGTCGGTACCGATGAGGATATCAATCTCGGCCGGCTCCTCGGGCAGGATGGCAGCCTTTTCCTTCGATCGCGGCGAAAACAGCGTCAGCAGCGACTGGAAGTCATAGCCTTTGGCCAAGGTCGATTTCGGCCCATCGGAGCCGGTGACACGCCCGGTATGCAGACCCTTCGTGCGCAGCAGCTCGGCGGCGATGTTTTCATAGAGGTAGTTGGCGGTGTCGGCGAAGGCCGTGAAGATCAGGACCTTCTTGTTTCCCGGGTTTAGCGGGGCCTCGATCTTGCTCGCGATCAGGGTCTTGAGATGCTGGAGCTTGGTGTCGTGCTCAGGCGTGATCAGCTCCATCTCCCGGGTCAGCTCCTCGATCAGGAACAGATCTGAGCGCAGGTCGTGCTGCCAGGACTGGACGTCCATGTCCGAGAGGCTGATCTGGATCTTGCCCCCGACCTTGAAGTCGCCCAGGTCCCCGAACTCGTCGTCCTCGGGCTCCATGTCCTCAAAGTCTGCGGTGTAGTCAGACACCTTCAGGGAGCCGCCATTGCGTTCAAATTCGGCGATAGCGTCTAGGGTCTTGTTCAGGTTGGCCTGAAGGGACTTCAGGGTCAGGCGGAAGGCCTCAACCGAGCTCTCCAGCCGCTTGAGCAGGTTCGTCGTCATGAGCGCCTGCAGGCTGCGCTCGCGGTCGATCTGTCGGAGCTTGCCGCGGCCGCCCTCGACCTGGGTGTCGTAGAGCTGCTCGTATTTGCTGAGACGGCTGGGCAGGATGTAGCTGATCGGCGCGTAGACCGCGAGTTTGAGCAGGGTGAGCTGGGCCACGATGCCGTTCAGGTCCATCACGCCGGGGCGACTGGTGAGCGGGCAGCGGAACGACAGCGGCTTGCGGCGTTCCGGAAACTTCCCGATGTCGGTGGTGTCGTAGAACGTCTCGATGTGTTTGCGCGACCGGGCGATGGTGACGCTGTCGAGCAGCTCGAAGAAATCAAAGTCCAGGGCCTGCAGAATGGCCTGTGCGGTACGCTCCTCGTTGGGGAGCTTGGACCACGCGTTGAATGCCGCCTGGGCGCGGCGGAAGATTTCTTCGACGCTATTCTTGCTTTTGAGCTTCTTCGTCAGCGCCTCGGACTGGCCCTCATAGGCGAGCGCCAGCTGGTTGCGCAGGTCGTTGAACCGGTTGTTCACCGGCGTCGCCGACAGCATCAGCACCTTGGTCTTCACGCCGTCGCGGATGACCCGGTTCATCAGCTTCTGGTACCGGGTCTCCTTTTCCTTGAACGCATCGTTGTTCCGGAAATTGTGGGACTCGTCGATAACCACGAGGTCGTAGTTGCCCCAGTTCACCCGGTTGAGCGGGATGCCGTGGGAGACGCCTGAGTTCCTCGAAAGGTCGGTGTGGCAGAGGACGTCGTAGTTGAAGCGGTCCTTGGCGAAGATGTTTGTCTTCAGGTTTGTGTTGTAGTTCAACCAGTTGTCGGACAGCTTCTTCGGGCAAAGCACCAGCACAGACCGATTGCGGAGCTCGTAATATTTGATCACGGCAAGCGCCGTGAACGTCTTACCCAGGCCAACGCTGTCGGCGAGGATGCAGCCGTTGTAAGTCTCCAGCTTGTTGATGATCCCTGTCGCGGCGTCGCGCTGGAAATTGAACAACTTGTTCCAGATCAGACTGTCCTGATACCCGGTGCGATCGTTGGGCAGGACGTCTTCGTCGATGTCTTCGAGAAACTCATTGAAGATATTGTAGAGCATCAGGAAGTAGATGCGTTCGGGCGAGTTCTCCTGGTAGACGGACTCGATGTGGTCGCAGATCGCTGCCGTAACATCCTCGAGCTTCGTCGGGTCGGTCCAAATCTGGTTGAAGAGCTGGAGGTAGGTTCCGGTGTGAACAGCCTCGTCAAACCGGTTGACGAAGCTGGAGACGGCGTCGCCCCGCTGGTAGCCAAGATCCACCGCGGTGAAGCCGTTCAGGGGCATGTAGGCGACATCGTCTGTCGCGCCGGTGACGCAGACAAATTGCTGCATCGGGGCCTTTGATTTGTTCGACCTGAACTTGGCCTTCTTGCGAATCCAATCGGCGCATTCGCGGGCGACAGCGCGCTGCGTCAGCTTGTTGCGGAGCTGGATTTCGAATTCCGAGCCGTAGAGGTTGCTCTCGCGGTTGGCCTTCGGGATGAAGAACTCACGCCGCTCCTTGCTCACCTTGTCGGTAACTTCGGTCGGCACGAAGGTCGGGGCCGTAAAGATGAACTCCAGACCGTCGATCCGGGCGAGCTCAGACTTCAGCGCCTCGTAGGCATAGATGGAGAAGCACGAGGCCGCGATCTTGAGCTTCGAACCCTTGGCGAGCGAGCCCTTGAGATCATCGCCCAGCAGCGAATTGACGTTATCAATGATCTTCATCTGTCAGGCCTCACCACGCTCTTGCGCGGTGATCCACCGGTCGATCTCACTCTTCCTGAAACGCCAGGAAGCGCCAACCTTGAAGCCGGGGATCTTGCCTTCGGCCGCCAGGCGATAGGCCGTCTTTTCGGCCAGCTTGAGGTACTCGGACACCTCCTTGATGGTCATCACGTCGCCCTGCAATTGCCGACTCCATCGGGAGGGTTGTCCGTATTTGAGAAAATAGGGAAAACCAGGGTGGTCGGCAACTGCAATCAGAACGGGCGTAACGCACCACCAAATCAACGGGTAGCGACCGGCCGGGCCAATGGGGCGGGCGAGAGTTCGCCTTCAGGTGCTCTTCCACCGCCAGCCATAACTAGTTGTTTTCATCCGACTTTCTGGAAGTCGAAATACCTCCAACATTCCGGGCGGTTGGCGTGGATTCGCGATGGTTACTCCGCGTTCTCCGGCGCCATTTGGGGCCGTTGGCGGTGGTTTCCAAGGGCCCATTCTCCGCGCGTCACGACCGGAGTGCCCCTGTTCGAATTTGCCGACCGTAGAGAGCAGTTCGAATCCAGCCCGCTGAGCGGCCATATAGTTTTCGAGGCGCAGGACGAATTTCGCCGGCCATCGGCTTAGGCGCGCGGTGGGCTCGGTGGCCCTATGCGGGGCGGTTGGGGTACTGCAGCGCGACTGGGGAAGTCGGTACGCCAGCGCTGAGATTTGGCCCGCCCGGCCGGTAGTGGGTCATCCTCAACGAGCAGGCAGGCTGCTCGAAGAGAATGAGAAGTCGACGAGGCGCATGCCTCGACCGTCGCCATCGGCTCCCGTCAGCCTGAGACGCCGCCAGACTGTGCTGAGGCAACTAATGGCGGTGAGCCACGCATCCTTGGGAATGTAGAGCGTGGTCTCCAGACCACCGCCGGGGACCTCTCCGGTCCGATCGTAGATGTCCCCGATATGCGGCGGCTCACTTCGGCTTAAGTGCCAGCTCTCCAGTTGGTCTAGCCAGATGCGCATCCGCTGGTCGGCCAAACCGTCAGGCGCAAGCACACGACCCTCGATTTCGATCATTCGAGAGTAGATGAGACCGCTTTGAAAGCGGTGCGCCTTCGGGACCGACGGCGGGCAAGGCATAAGGCCGAGCCCGCCGTCGTAGCCACGCAGTTCGATGAGGAAGTCTAGCCGCGCTTTAGTCAGCATTCGCCCAGGCTTCGAGGTTTGGGGGAATTCTGGCGTGGAAGTCGTAGGCGACGATGCTCGTGCTCCCGGGACCGCCGTCGCCGATCCGAATCTGGAGATGCTTCCAGCTCAACGCCAAGGACGTTGCGGTGGAGGCAATCGCGTCTTCGGGCAACATGAGCATCGCCTCAAAGGCGAAGTCGGAGCCTGGGGGCAACTCGGCCAAGGCGCCCACCTGCTGCAGGCCTCTCTGTCCAAAGCGCACCCTCGGCCCAAACGGTGACAGCGTCACTTTCATCTCCTTGCCGCGAAGTTCGCGGGGTGCGCGGACGCGGCCGTGGATAGTGAAGTCGCGACCGTACTCAAGGCCATGGGTCCGCCCCTGCGGTCGAGCCACTGGGTGGTCGCCAATCGCAATGCGCATGTTCCAATCCCAACCAAGGATATCGATCATCAGCCGGCCGTCGAAGAAGCCCGGATCGGAGGCCGCGTTGGGAGGATCTGCGTCTGACACAACCAAGTCGTACGTGCTTTGTTCTCAACCTGCAAGATTAGTGCCCAGTGACGGCGCGCCGGCGACGGGTGTCGTGCTGCCCGCAGATGTTCTCCTGACCGGTCGAGATACTGTCCTGCTCTTCCGCTGAGGGATCCCTGTTCGGCGAGGCACGACTCCCTGTTCTTGGGGCGCTATTTCCCATGCCCCAACGTACATGCCGGCGACGAACAGGCCATTCTCTGGGGCGAGCCCACCGACGCGGCGCCAGGCGCGCGCCATTCGGCGGAAGATAAAATATCAAAACAGGGAAAAGCAGAGAATGGTTGGCGGCGCACTGCGTCCTCCGCCACGAGCCGTTCACCGGGCTAGGAGTTCCAGGAACCTGTCGTCAGCTCCATCTGATCTGGCTGAATCGCCCGTCCTGCCGCATCGCCAAGTCCAATATATCAAGCAGCCCGGCATGATGGGTCCGATCAGGCCAAAGCCGCAGGGTCCAGTCTTGGGTCATGAGCGAGAATTCGTCGCCGCCGTCGCTCACTTGAAGCCAGAATTTCGCGCGCCGGGTCTTCGCCTCGAAATCCCATCCGTGCTCGTGCTGATGCTTCGGCGACGTCACCTCATAAGCGTTCCGCCGAAGAACCTCAGCTAACATCTCTGCCACGTTGCGTCCCCCGGCCTGGACAAGCTCGCCGTTATCATCCCAGATCGCATCGTCGGGAAACGCGGCGCAAAACTCGGCGTTCGGCCTGATCTTCACTGAGCATTCTCATCATCGGGATCGGAGTAGAGCAGGCCCCCGGTGCTGCCCCCGACACCTCCAACCCGTGCTTTAAGCGGTGCGGGACTTCCATGCCAAATTCGTTCAGACAGGCCATACTTCTTCAAGCCAAGCGCCTTTCCCTGCCAACTCTTCATATCGAGGCCTCGGGGTAGGCGGGCGGAGCCGGAAAGTTCTCGCAGGGATCGCGCACCATCTCACAGCATATGCAAAAGGTAAAGAACAAACCAAGAACAACTGGGTCACTTCTAAGGCAGACCAGGGGGTTGGCAGTGCGCGATCACCCCCGGCAATTGGCCTCATCGCCTCTCACGGCCAGCTCTGGTCCAGCTAGACCACGCTCCCGGCTCGATCCACGGGCCAAGGAGAGATCCATGAAGACGTTTGCTTGGGCGCTGACCCTGGTTTCCCTGTTCGCGGGTGGGTGGCGCGGTCGCCGCGACCGCCAATCCCCTGGTGGAGCAGGTGCGGGCCGCCAACAGCCGGTTCAACGATGTGAAGGTCGCCGTGGCCGTGGCCGAGGGCTGATCCCCTACACCAGCGGGATCGGGGCCATGGGGGTCCACTATGTCAACGGCGGGTGGGCGAGGTTCCGGAAGGTGCTCCCATCCTGCAGGCAGCGGGTTTCGGCCCACATGTCCGCCGCGCCCCCAACCGCTATGGCCTGAACCCCTTCTACGAGCCGCACGTCTGGGCCTGGAAGCCCACCCCCAAGGCGCCTTCGCCGACATGAACCCGACCGTGAGCTGCGACCACATGGGGATGCACGGGATGTAGGGGCGGGTCGCTCTCCAAGCCCCGTCATCGCGGACGGCCGACCGACCCCACGCCTAGGGGCAGACCTTGGCCTGGATGGCGATCGCGCCGGACCCCGCCGTGATCGGCTTGGCGGGGCCCGACGCCGGATTGTTCCAGAGCACCGCGCCCGTGGCGTCGTAGGCGATATTGCCAAGGTCGGAATAGACGTTCGCCGCGCAGTTGATGGACATCTTCTCCACCATGGCGCTGACCATGACCGACCCCGACGCCTGGGGCGGGTTGAATTCCGCCCGCATGACGGCGGTCACCACGCCGTTCGCGCGGGTCACGGTGGCGGGGTCATAGAAGATGGTCTCGGGTCCGGTCGCGGTCAGCGGGGTCCAGGCCTGGGCCTGGGCGGCGCCGGCGGCGAGCGACAGGCCACTCAGTCCAAGGACGATGAGGCGGCGCATGAAAATCTCCTGATGTTTCCTGTTTTCGATCAGGAGGAGCGGCCATCGGCAGCTCGGCGGCAAGGCTGGCTATACCCGGATTGTGGATGATCACAATCTCCGGGTGTCCCCCATAGCGAGGACAGCCTCTTGATTTGTAAAACATTGTTATCGGGACTTGCGAAGGCCTTGGTTCGTGATCTTGTGGTCAAGCTTGGGGGAGAGCCAAGACCATGATCCACGTTTCCGAGCCGGCGACCGCGCGGCGAAATCGCCTGATTTTCCGCTGCGTCCTGGAATTCCTGCTGGACGAAAGCCATCGCCTGATCACCCGTCACCACGGCAGTTTCACCCGCGGCGTTATCCACCTGGCGGTGGGTCAGGCGTCACGGCGCCCGGCCGGAAGCCCGCCGGGCGCCATCAGCGTCCGGGCCGTCGCTCAGTCGCTGGGCCTGGCCTATGAAACCACCCGCCGCCAGGTCGGGGCCCTGGAGGCCGAGGGTCTGCTGAGCCGCTCCGGAGAGTCAGGCGTCACGGTGGCCGCGGAGGCCGGGCCATCCCCCCCGGGCTGGGACGAGGCGCGATGCGCTGGCCTGCGCGGCCTGATCGCTGATCTCAAGGGCCTGGGATTTGCTTTCGATCCCGGCCCTGGCGGCGCGCCGAGGGAGGACAAGGACCTGGCCGGCCCTCTGGCCGCCCTGCTGGACACCTTCATCCTGCGGGTGCTGGAGGCCGGTGTGGCGCCGCACGGCTCCATGCTTGACGCCCTGGTCTTCTCAAGCCTGATCACCGCCAATGCTGGCGACATCACCTATGATCGCGAACTGGCTCAGAAATACGCCTGGTCCGACAGTCCGCCGCCGGACGAGCTGCGTCGGCCGGTCACCATCACCGGGCTTTCGGAACGGCTCGGCCTGCCCCACGAGACCATCCGCCGCCGGGTCGTCCGCTATATCGCCCTGGGCTGGGTGGTGCGCGCCCCCGGCGGCTATCTGTCGACCATGAGCCGGCAACAATCTCCAGATGTGATCGAGGGCGGCCAGATCATCGTCCAGCGGTTCCTGCAGCTGATCCATGCCGCGCGCCAGCTGGGGCTGGACGTCGAGGCCATCGGCCCCAACGTCCGCGCGCCCACCTCGCGCAGAGTGGCGGTGGCGAGCTAGAAGTTCGCCTTCAGACCCACCGACACCACGCCATTGTCATAGCCCGGCGAGCGCCGCGCGCCCGAGGAGTCCTCGGTGGTGAAGTCGTAGGCGAGCTTGGCTTCCACCCGATCGCTGACCTGGAACGCCGCCGAGGCGCCGAAGGCGGTGACGTCGTCCTTGCGGTCGATGCCCTTGTGGTCGTCCCATTCGCGGGAGACGTAGCCCCCCAGCGCCCAGCGGTCGCTGACGTGATGGGTGATCTCGATACCAATCACCGTGGCCACATAGATCGAGGATCCGGTCAGCACCTCCTCCTCCAGGCTGCGCGAGGCGTTGAAGGTGACGTCGGTTCCCTTGGCCGGGGTCCAGTCGAGATTGGCCGAGAGCGCCAGGTCGGAGACATCGGCGAAGGCGGTGTCGTCGAAGGTGCGCTTGGACCAACCCGCTTCGATCTCGCCGGTCAGGTCCGCCGTGGCGTTGAAGGTCACCCCGCCGGTGACCGACGCGGTGTCGGAGTCACGGTTGTGGCGGGCGGCGGGCGGGGCCAGGTCGTAGTCGACGCCGGTGTGCTGAGCCTTCACGAAGAAGGACATCGCCTGGTCGGCCTTGAAATCGGCGCGCAGGGACTGGATTAGGGTGGTGCGATCACGGTCGTCCTGCAGGGCGAACGCGCCTGTGCCGCGCACCCGGCCATTGTCGTAGTCGCTGCTGGAATAGCTCAACTTACCCGTCAACCGCACAGCCTCAACGCTGGCCACGAAGGCCGCATGGGCCTCGTCGACCACATATTCGGTGCGCTTGACGGTGTCGCGCCGCGCCACGCGGACCTTGCGGCTTTCGGTGGTCAGGACATGGCTGGCGCCCGCCGAGATCTTGCCGGACGCGAGGTTCAGCGCGCCGTCGGCCCCGACCGAATAGTCGTCGGCGTTCTCGTCCGAATGGTCGGCGTAGTGCGCCAGGTCTATCCGGGCATAGGCGCTCAGGTCGCCGGCCTCGCTATGGCGGGCCAGGTTGAGGCCGCCGTTCAGGGTGAAGACGGTGTCGCTGACCTTGCCGAAATTGGTCGCGAAGATGTTGTCATTGGCGTTCGCGCCGACGGCGATCGTGCCGCTGATCTTTGGCGCGTCGGCGGCGCAGGCCAGGGCCGGCGTGAGCAGGACCACGGCCGCGGCTGTGGTCAGCAGGAAGGTCTTCATGTCTCATCCCCCGTGGCCAGGCATGCGGTGGCATGCGGCCGCGAACGGCCGCGGGTCACGCCCTGGCGAGTTTTCTGTGCTTAGCCGACGCTGTTTGGCGGCCGCTGTGCGCGGCCAACCGTCGTCGTGAGCGCGAAGTTAGGGATATCGGCGGCCGAGGAAATCGCACTGTTACTCAATTCGTGGACTTGGCCGAATCCCGGATCGAGGCGTGGCGAAGATGACACGCGGGATGTCGGGATCAGCGCCACTTTCCGGTTGCGGGCAGGGTCGGAGGTCGTGCGTTGTGGCGGCCCACCCGGAGTTGCTCGGATGACCCATGCTCTCAGATGGCTAGGCCTGCTGATCCTGATCGGTCTGCCCGGCTCCCCCGCGCTTGCTGCCCCTTCCCTGGCCGAACGGCTGATGCAGATCGACCGGTCTACGGCCTGGATCCAGACCGCCGCCGTGCCGGTGCGGTTCGCGACCTTCCATCCGCAGGGGATGGTGAAGGTCGGCCCTGAGTTCTTCGTCTCCGCCGTGGAGATCAAGCAGTACCCCGCGCGCCTGGCCGGGGCGCCGGGTGGGCGCAGCCCGGGGGCCGGCGTCGGGCATCTGTTCCGCATGTCGGCGGACGGGGCCCTGCTGGGGGAGCTCGTCCTGGGGCAGGGGGACGCCTATCACCCCGGCGGGATCGACTTCGACGGCAAGGATCTGTGGGTCAGCGTGGCGGAGTACCGGCCCGACAGCACAGCCATCGTCTACCGCGTCGATCCGGCGACCCTGACGGCCACGGAGGTGCTGCGGGTCGCCGATCACATCGGGGCGGTGAGCTATGACCGCAGGACCCGCCGGCTGCAGGGCGTCTCCTGGGGCGGGCGGAGATTCTACACCTGGAAGCTGGCAGCGAACGGCGTGGCCTCCGCGCCCAAGGTGGTGCGCAATCCCTCCAGCTATATCGACTACCAGGACTGCCACAGCCTGAGCGAAGGGCGGATGCTGTGCTCGGGCCTCGCCGATTACCGCGCGCCCAAGGCAAGTCTGTCTCTGGGCGGGCTGGAGATCGTCGACCTGAAGGACCAACGTCCGGTCTGGCAGGCGCCGGTTCCGCTCTGGGCGCCGTCCGGGCGGCCGATGACCCAGAACCCGGTGTTCGTGGAGGCCGCCGCCGCCGGTGTCAGGGCCTGGTTCATGCCCGACGACGATCCCTCGACGCTGTTCGCCTTTGAGGCGCTTGTCCCCTGACGGCTTGGAAACTGCGACGGCGTCCGGCTATCGTGGGCCATGCCGCCTGCCTCGAACGCGCCGCCGCTGTCGCTGGGACGGCATTTCCCCGACCGTGAGGCGCCGCAGCTGCGTGCCGACGTGGCGGTGATCGTGCCCACGATCCTGCGCCCGGCCCTCCTCGACGCCGTGCGCAGCGTCTATGACCAGACCTTCGAAGGCCGGGTTCAGCTGCTCATCGGGGCCGACCTCAATGGCGACCAGGCCGGTCGGCTGTTCGACCTGCTGGAGACCCGGCCCGCCAACCTCTCGGCCACCGTCCTGACCCTGCCCTATTCCACCTCAAGCCGCCACGGCGGGGTCCATCCCGCCTGGGACGGCGGCGCGCTGCGGCCCATCCTCAGCTTCATGGCCAACGCCCTGCACCTGGCCTATCTCGACGACGACAACACCTGGGAGCCCGACCATCTGGCCAGCCTGATGGCGGCGGTCCAGGGCAAGGCCTGGGCCTACAGTCTGCGGCGGCTGCTGGACGAAGAGACCGGCGCGGAGCTGGGGGTCGATATCTGGGACGCGGTGGGGCCCGGCCGGGGGCGGTTCAAGGCGCAGGGCGGCCTGGTGGACCCGAGCTGCCTGCTGGTGAACAAGCTGCACATGGCCCATGCCCTGTGGCTCTGGTCCGATCCGGGACCCGGCCGGATGGGAGTGGAGGCCGACCGCCGCTTCGCCGAGGCCCTGTTCCGCCAGCCGTTTGGACGGGTCGAGCGACCGACGGTGCGCTACCGCATCCGCACGACCAATATCCTGCGCAAGTTCCTCGCCGAGGGGACGGTGTTCGACTGACGCCGTGGCGCCGCGCCGACGGAAGGCGTAACCTGCGGTATGACCCACACCCTCGATGGCCCCGACCGCGTTCTCCTCGACCGCTATCTCGAAAGCGTCCTGCTGCGCTTCAGCGATGGCAAGTACAGCCTGGCCGAGGCGACGCAGGAGCTTGCCCAGACCTTCACCCAGCCCGAGCGTGAGGAACTGCTGGCACACCTGCGCGGCGTGATCGAGGCCGGCGACGACGCCTGAAGATGGCGCAGGCGGGCAAGCCCCGGTCGCCCTGGGTCTTCTTCGGACTGGTCTTCCTCCTGGCCATCCCGTTCTACGTGCTGGGCGCGCTGGTGGAGTGGCCGCTCATGCCGGGCCTGCCGATCGCGGCGCTAGCCATCGTCTGCCCGGCCCTGGCGGCGATCATCCTGGTCTATCGCGCCGAGGCCTGGACCGGGGTGAGCACCCTGCTGAGGCGTGGCGTCGACCGTGTCCGGCCGCCGGGCTGGCTGCTGCCGATCCTGATGATCATGCCGCTGGTGATGGCGGCGTCCTTCGGAATCCAGCGGCTGATGGGAGCGCCCATTCCGGCGCCTCAGCTCAGCCTGGTCTCCGGCGTGCTCTATTGCGTTCTCTTCTTCGTCGCAGCGCTTTGCGAGGAGTTGGGCTGGTCGGGCTACGCCACCGACCCCCTGGTGTCGCAGTTCGGGCCGTTGGGCGCCGGCCTGGTCCTGGGCCTGGTCTGGGCCCTCTACCACTATGTGCCCCTGGCGCAGGTCCACCGGTCGATCGGATGGGTCGCCTGCTGGTCCATCGGGACGGTGGCGACTCGGGTGATGATTGTCTGGCTCTACACGCACGCCGGCCGAAGCGTCCTGGCCGCCACGCTGTTCCACATGACCGTCAACGTCACCTGGCAGATGTTTCCGATCCACGGGTCGTTCTATGATCCGCGCGTCACCGGCCCGCTCTCGGCGCTGGCGGCGGTGCTGTTGGTCGCCATTGGCGGGCGGCGGTGGATTGCGGGCGCTCGGTCAGGCCCTGAAAGGCCCTAGCGCGCCATCCAGGGCTTGGACTTGGACGACGACTTGGCCGCCGCGGCGCGTTCGCGTTGGAAGCGGCCGCCGCGCGGATCCTTCGGCTTGGCGTCGAGGGCTTCCTTCTTCAGGCGCAGGGCGCGCTGGATCGGGGTCTCGGCGGGCGGGTCTTGGTCGGCCATGGTCATCGTCCTCCGGCGGGCAAGCCTAGCCTGACCTGGAGGGCGAGGGGCCGGAAATCGGCGCGGCGCCGGCTCATATTTTTCTGCAAACATACCCAACTTGAGGGTGTGGGGGCGACAGCCCTACGGCGTCATCACTCTGAGCGGCGATGTCGTGCGGGGGGGCCGCACGGCCGAGCGCCCTTCCAAGGGACCATTTCATGACGCGCGCCGCCGATGTCGACACCTATGTTGGCCAGAAGATTCGTTCGCGCCGCAAGACCATGGGGCTGAGCCAGGCCGCCTTGGCCGACGCCATCGGCATCAGCTATCAGCAGCTCCAGAAATACGAGCGCGGGGTCAACCGGGTATCGGCGCCCATGCTGGTGGCCATCGCCGAGAAGCTGGCCTGCCGCGGCGCCGACTTCCTGCCCGACACCGCCGCGCCCTCCTCCACCGACCTTGGTCCCGCCCTGGCTCT
The DNA here is from genome assembly GCF_016772415.1 of Phenylobacterium glaciei. Classification (NCBI taxonomy): domain Bacteria; kingdom Pseudomonadati; phylum Pseudomonadota; class Alphaproteobacteria; order Caulobacterales; family Caulobacteraceae; genus Phenylobacterium; species Phenylobacterium glaciei. The sequence continues at coordinate 115,392 of NZ_JAGSGD010000003.1, read as the reverse complement.
GGCCGCCTTCCCGAACGGATTGGAGATCGCCCGCGCCTACCTGGCCATGGACCCCTCGCGCCGACAGAGCTTCCTCGGCGTGGTCCGCGCCCTGACCGCCGAACTCGGCCCGTCCGAGACGCTCGCCGCCGCGCAGTAGACCTCTGCTCTAGTCGTTGGCGGCGCGGTCCCGGGCCGCGCCCGCCGTCTTGCCCTGGACATAGGCCAGCAGGCCGCCGATCTCCGCGTCAGCCTTACCGCCGGGCTCGTACTCCGTCACGCCCTGACCCTGGGCGATGGCCCGCTGATAGGCGGCCCGGGTCTGCAGGGCCAGCGGGCAGACCTCCAGTCCGCCGCGCCGCAGGATGTCCATGGTTCCGCTGACCACCGCTGACTCCACGCCGTTGCGGCGCGGCGGGCACTGGTTGAACAGCACCATCCCCTGGCGCCCCAGGCGGCGCACGATGTCGACGGTGCGCAGGGTGGCGGCCACGTCCAGATAGGTGGGCCGGGAGACGGCGATACAGAGGTCGGCCACCTTCATGGCCTCGATCATGCCGTTGTCGGGGCCGCCGGAGGTGTCGATGATCAGAACGTCGCAGCCGCCCTTGCCGCTGACATAGGCCAGTGCGTCGAGCTTGGCCGCCGAGGTTTCCACCACCAAGGACATATGGTCGGCGCGCTTGCGCAGGCTGTCGGAGGCCGAGCGGACAGGGTCGGCGTCGGCCAGAACGGTGCGCGCACCCAGCGCCCGCCAGGCGATGGCCAGGTTCACGGCGACCGTGGTCTTCCCCGATCCGCCCTTATGCGACAGCACCGCGATCGTCTTCATATCCGTCGTCGCAGCCCCCCGCGCCTGAGACGCGGGATAACAGGTTACGAGGCCGAAGAATGTAAACCTTCGTGGTCGGACCACGCTCGCGAGCCCGGCGCCCAGGCTGTGGGCGCCGGCGCGGGCTTCAGCGGCGCTGGCCGTGGGGCAGCATCGCGGTCTTGGCCTGCGGCTTGGTGAAGGGGGTGCGCCCGGTCGAGCGGGGGTCGTTGAGGCCGGCGGGGGCGCCTTGGTTGGCGGCGCGGGTACTGGGATAGACCTTCATGATGTTCGTCCTTTGGTCGACTATCCCACACTCGGGGCCGCGCCGTCGGACAATTCGGCGGCTCCCCCTCCAGGGAGAGGAAGCCGGACGCTTTAGGCGGCCTGGGACAGGTCGCGGGCGATGAGGTCAGCCAGGCGGGCCTTGGCGCCTTCGATGGCGGCGGCCCGGGCGTCGGGGCCGTAGCCGATCTTCTCGGCCTGGACGAAGGTGACGTCGGTCAGGCCGATGAAGCCCAGCAACTGGCGCAGATAGGGCTCCTGGAAATCGAGCGCCTGGGCCGGCCCTTCGCTGTAGAGGCCGCCGCGGCTCTCGACGACGATCACCCGCTTGCCCTCCAGCAGGCCCTTGGGGCCGGCCTCGGAGTAGCTGAAGGTCTCGCCGGCCCGCAGGACGTGGTCGAACCAGGTGCGCAGGGTCGAAGGAATCGAGAAATTGTACATCGGCGCGCCGATGACGATGGTGTCGGCGGCGCGCAGCTCGGCGATCAGCTCGTCCGACAGGGCCCGCGCCTTTGTCTCGGCAGGCGTGCTGGCCGTGGCGCGGACCCCGGCGACGGTGCGCGGGTTCAGGTGGGGAATTTCGGTCTCCGCCAGGTCACGGAAGACGAGCTTGGCGGCGGGGTCGCGGGCGACGAGCTGGGAGACAGTTTCGGCCACCAGCAGGCGCGAGACCGAGGCCTCGCCGCTGAGGCTGGAATTGAGAACGAGAACTTGGGACATGTCGCCCTCCGGGGCGCTGAATGATTGACCCGCCCAAGCTGGTGGTTCCAAACTCGCAACAATAGTGGGTCGTTGGGCCCCAGACTGTTGCGGAAACAGGAACATGTTCGATCTCGAGGATATCGCCGCCTTCGTGGCCGTGGCCGACGCGGGAGGGTTTGGCCGGGCCGGCCAGGGGCTGGGCCTGTCGAAGTCCATGGTCAGCCGGCGGGTAGCGCGGCTGGAGGCCGAACTGGGCGCCCAGCTGCTTAGCCGCACCACGCGGGGGGTGGCGCTCACCGAGGCCGGCCAGGAGTTCAAGACCCGCGCCGACCAGATTCTCACCGACCTGGAAGCCGCCCGCGACGCCGTGGCCCAGCAGGGCGACGAGATCGTCGGCTCGTTGCGAATCGCCGCCCCGCTCTCCTTCGGCATGACCCACCTGGCCCCGGTCCTGGCCGAACTGGCGGTTCGCCATCCGAAGCTGCACGTCGACGCCGCCTATTCCGACCGCTTCGTGGACCTGATCGGCGAACGGTTCGACGTGGCGGTGCGCCTGGGCAACCTGACCGATTCCAGCCTGATCGCCCGCAAGATCGCCCCCATCCACGGGGCCCTGGTGGCAAGCCCCGACTATCTGGCCCGCCGGGGCGAGCCGCTCACCGTCGCCGACCTGCCCGGCCACGACACCATCACCCAGGGCAATGAGGCCTGGCCGTTCCGCGACGGCCGCAAGGTGGTGACCTTCCAGCCCCACGCCCGGTTCCGGGCCGACAACGGCCAGGCCCTGCTGAGCGCGGTGGAGGCGGGGCTGGGCCTGGCCATGCTGCCCACCTTCATCGCCGGGCCAGCGCTGGAGCGCGGCACGATCGTGCCGGTGCTGCGGGACTATCCGATGCCGGAGGCCGGGCTCTATGTGGTGCGCCCGCCCCCCGCCAGCCACGTGGCCGGCAAGGTCCGGGCTCTGACCGAACTGCTGGTGGAGCGGTTCGGCGGCGAGCCCTACTGGGACGCCTGCTACGCCCACCGGAAGGCCGCGCAGTCGCCAGATTGACGAAACATCGCGGCGAAGGAGCCCCGGCTCTCAGCTTGGCTGAGGCCGAGCTGACACTCAGGGTCTGTGTTGGTGAGGTTCGTGGTCGATCTTCGTCCTTAGAGCCTGATCCGTTGAGGTGGAATCGCTTCGCGATTCCGCCGATGCGGTGAATCAGGCTCCAGATTTAAGCGAGAGCATGATTCACGCTTCAGCCGGGACCGCGACGCGGTTCCGTCTGAAACGATCATGCTCTAGGTCGCCCACGCCCCGTACGGATCACTGAACGGCTTACCCAACGCCTGCGCCACCGCCGGGTGGGTGATCTGGCCCTTCAGGACATTCAGCCCCTTGGCCAGGTGCTTGTTGGCGGCCAGCGCGTCGAGCCCCTTGTCGGCCAGGGCCAGGCCGAAGGGCAGGGTCGCGTGGCCCAGGGCCTCGGAGGATGTGCGCGGCGCGGCGCCGGGCATATTGGCCACGCAGTAATGCACCACCCCGTCGATGGTGTAGGTGGGATGGACGTGGGTCGTGGGCTTGGAGGTTTCGAAACAGCCGCCCTGGTCGATGGAGACGTCCACCAGCACCGAGCCTGGCTTCATGCGTGAGAGGTGCTCGCGGCGCACCAGGGTCGGGGCCGCCGCGCCGGCGGTCAGCACGGCGCCGATCACCACGTCGGCCTTCAGAACCTCTTCCTCCACCGCGTCCAGGGTGGAATAGCGGGTGAGGATTCGCCCAAGGAACATGTCGTCCAGCACCCGCATCCGGGGGATCGAACGCTCCACCACCACCACCTCGGCCCCCAGGCCGGCGGCCATGCGCGCGGCGTTCATGCCCACCACCCCACCGCCCAGCACGCAGATCCGCGCCGGCGGCACGCCGGGCACGCCTGAGAGCAACAGGCCCATGCCGCCATTGTGCTTCAGCAGGGTCTCGCCGGCGGAGAAGACGGCGATGCGGCCGGCCACTTCCGACATCGGCGCCAGCAGCGGCAGGCCGCCATTGGCGTCCGTCACCGTCTCATAGGCGATGGCCGCGGCGCCCGAGGCCAGCAGGCCCTCGGTCTGGGCTGGATCGGGCGCCAAGTGCAGGTAGGTGAAGAGGATGTGCTCGGGCGTCAGCCGCGCCCACTCGAGCGCCTGGGGCTCCTTGACCTTGATGATCAGCTGGCTGCCGGCGAACACCGCCTCGGCGTCGGGGGCGATCTTGGCCCCGGCTCGGACATAGGCCTCGTCGGCATAGCCAGCGCCCTGACCGGCGCCGGTCTCCACCAGCACCTGATGGCCATGGACGACATATTCGCGGACGGCGGTGGGGGTCAGTCCCACGCGATACTCGTCCGCCTTGATCTCGCGGGGCACGCCTACGCGCATATCGATCTCCCTTATGCGAATTCGTTTCGCTTAAGAGAGGAGTTGGGGGGCTAATTTTGTTCCGTCAACCCAGGACGCAACTCGCCATCCCCTCGCGGCGGATGGTCCCGGCCGCCTTGTCGATGCGGCCCGAGCGGCGTTTCACATAGGGACCGGGCGCGGCGGCGCGCCATTTCAGCGGGCTGGGCAGGATCGCCGCCAGCCGCGCGGCCTGGGCCGGGGTCAGCCGGTCGGCCCCGACCCCGAAGTTCTTCATGGCCGCGGCCTGGGCCCCATAGACGCCGGGACCCCACTCCACGCTGTTGAGATAGACCTCCATGATCCGCCGCTTGCCCCACAGCCCCTCGATCAGGACGGTGAAATAGGCCTCCAGGCCTTTGCGGACATAGGAGCGGTTGGGCCAGAGGAAGACGTTCTTGGCGGTCTGCTGGCTGATGGTCGATCCGCCCCGCACGCGGGCGGAGCGTTCGTTGTGGGCCAGGGCCTTCTGCATGGCGCCGAAGTCAAAGCCGCGATGGGTGCAGAACTTGGCGTCCTCGGCGGCGATCACCGAGCGCACCAGGCGCGGCGAGATCTCGTCCAGGGAGCGCCACTGGCGGGAAAAGCCGCGGCCCTCGAACACCCGCTCGACCATCAGATAGGTGATGGGCGGCGGGATCAGCCGATAGGCGGCGGTCACCAGCACCGGCCCGATCAGGCCAAACACCAGCAGCAAGGTCACCGCGGTCCGCGCCACCCGGCCCCAGAGGCTGCGCTTGCGCGACGGGTCCTGCCGAATCTCGATGGGCGGGGCGTCGCCACGGTCGTCCACCGACCGGGGCTTCTCATTGAGCGAGATGTCGTTCCAGGACCTGGCTAGGTCCTCCCAGCCGCCCGCCGCCTCCGGCGTGAGGCGCAGGCCGTCGTCCTTGTCGGAACCGGAGGTCGTGTCGCTCAAGTGCGCGGGTCCTTGCCTTGACCTAAGGTGCCAGTGCTAGCGAAGCCAAGGAACCGGTCAAGCCGCCGCACCCCAGGAGCGCAGATGAACGTCACCGAAGCTGTCGCCAAGCGAATCTCCATCCGCGCCTTCAAGCCCGAGACCCCGCCCGCCGCCACGGTCCGCGAGATCCTCGAACTCGCCGCCCGCGCGCCGTCGGGAGGAAATCTCCAGCCCTGGCGGGTCTATGCCCTGGCCGGCGAACCCCTGGCGCAGTTGAAGGCCAAGGTGGCCGCCAATCCCTTCGGCGAGACCCCGGAATACGACGTCTATCCCCCCAGCCTCTGGGACCCCTTCCGCACCCGGCGGTTCCAGAACGGCGAGGACCTCTACGCCTCCATCGGCATCCCCCGTGAGGACAAGCCCGCCCGCCTGCGCCAGCTGGCCAAGAACGGCGAACTGTTCGGCGCCCCGGTGGGCCTGTTCTTCTGCCTGGACCGCAAGCTGGGCCCGCCGCAGTGGTCGGACCTTGGGATGTACATGCAGACGGTCATGCTGCTGGCCACGGAGCGCGGCCTCGACACCTGCGCCCAGGAATACTGGGCCCGCTATCCCAAGACGGTGGGGGACATCATCGGCATGCCGCAGGATCACATGCTGTTCGCCGGCATGGCGCTGGGCTGGCGCGACGACACCCACGCCATCAACACCCTGCGCTCGGCGAGGGACCCGTTCGAGGTCTGGGCGGATCTGAAGGGGTTCGACTAGGCGACGTCAAACACCCCGGCCCCGCCCTCTTCATCGCCCCAGGCGACGCGCTTGCCGTCCGGGGTCATGGCCAGCGCCGAGATCGGTGGGCCTTTTTCGGCCTTCAGCATGTCAATGGCCTGGTTGGTGAGGTCGCAGACCCACACCCGGCCGTCGTCCAGGCCCGCGGCGACCCGGTTGCCCACCGGGGTCCCGGCCACGCGGTTGACCATCGCGCGCTCGTCGAAGCCCACCTCGGCGGCCTGCTTGCCCAGCGGCCCGGCCGAGCCGGTGAACGGCCAGATGACCACGCCGTTGGCGCCCGACGTTGCCAGCATCTGGCCCTTGTAGAGGAAGGCCAGGCTCTTCACCTTGGCCGGATAGCCGCCCATCTTCAGGTTCTTCTCGTCGGCCACCCGCCAGCCATGGAGCTGGTTTTCCTGCATCGACGACATCAGGAACTTGCCGTCGGCGCTCCAGGCCAGGGCCACATGGCTGCCGGCCCATTTCAGCACCGTGGGCTTCTGCTCGGCGATGCGGGCGTACCAGAGCCAGGCGCCGTTATAGGTGGCCGTGGCGATCCGTCGCCCCTTGGGGTCGAAAGCCACGTCGGCCACCGACTTTTCGTGCACGAAGACGCGGTTGAACGCCGGATCGCCCGAATCGCGGACGTGCAGCTCCTTGCCCGCCGCGAACGCGATCAGCTTCGACTCCGCCGAGGCGGCCACCGATTCAATCCAGCGGCCCGGTATCCGGGCGATCTCGGTCACCTCTGAGCCCTTGGACCAGACCACCGCCCCGTCGTCGCCCCCGGTGAGAATCCCCTCCCCGCTGGGGTGCAGGCAGGCCGACAGCGCCACGCCCTTGTGGGCGGCGGCGGTCTCTCCGCCCTCGAATCGGACCGTGCCGTCGCCCAGGGCGAAAGCCGCCTTGCCGTGGCGGTCGAAGAGGGCGGCGGTGACATAGGCGTCGTACGAGGTGTTCATGGGGGCCTCTTAGCCGCCTAACACCGGTCTTGGCGAGACATCGGGCGCCTGGAAAATTCGCCCAGGGCGAGATCAACTCAGGCAGCGCTTGGGCTTGGGCGCAGGTCGGCGCCGGTTCGGGCTTTACAATCCCGATTTGATTGGCGAAGGGTGTCCCGACTGTGGATGGGCGCGACGTCATACGCGCCCCTAGGGAAGGAATTGCATATGGGTGCGAAGCTGGGCGGCGGAGGCGGCGGCAAGTTCGACCTCGGCCAAAACAGCGACATCAACGTCACGCCCTTCGTGGACGTGATGCTGGTGCTCCTCATCATCTTCATGGTGTCGATCCCCGCGGCGACGGTGTCGATCAAGCTCGACCTGCCGCCGGCGATCCCGCCGCCCCCGGGCACGAAGATCGAGGAACCGACCCTGATCAACATTCAGGTGGCCGGCCTCTATATCGGCGACCAGCCCACCACCCTCGACACCCTGCCGGCCGATCTGGCCCGCAAGCTGAACAAGCCCAACCCGACCGAAGAGCGCGTCTATATCCGCGCCGACCGCACGGTCCGCTATGGCGAGTTCATGTCGGTGATGAACACCCTGCAGGGCAACGGCTACTTCCAGGTCGCCCTGATCAACGAAGACCTCTAGGCCTTCGTCTCCAAGACAAGGAAAAGCCCGCCCAGGGAAACCCGGGCGGGCTTTTTCGTGGGCGAGGTCTCGCCTGACCCCTGACCGTCATCCTCGGGCTTGTCCCGAGGATCCATGATCTCAGACGCTCAGAAAGTGCGCGACGGCGCCGCTAGCACCTCTTCGAGCAGCACGGTGTTTATGGATCCTCGGGACAAGCCCGAGGATGACGTCCGTAAGTGGGTATTGCGGCCTACGCCGCGCACGCCTCGAACCCGGCCCGCAGCGCGGCTTCGTCCAGGTTGCGGCCGATGAACACCATGCGGCTGAAACGGTCGTCGCCATCCTTCCACTCGCGCTGGAAGTCGCCCTCCAGGATCATGTGCACCGCCTGGAACACCAGCCGGCGCTCGTCGCCCGCCACGTCCAGGATGCCCTTGGCCCGCAGGATGTCGGGACCCTGGTCGGCCAGCAACTGGTTCAGCCAGGTGGTGACCCGCTGCCCGTGGATCGGCTTGCGCAGGGTCAGCGAGATTCCACGGATACCGGCTGCGGCCGCATGGTCTTCGTGCGCACCGTGATCGCCGTGAGAATGGCCGTGGTGAGAATGGTCGTGATCGTGATGATCGTGATCATGGTCGCAGTCCTCATCATGCACATGGCCGTCTTCGCCGTGCGCGGGGTTCAGGAACTCGGGGGAAAGGTCGGTGATCCGGGCCAGGTCGAAGCCGCCGCGGCCGAGAATGGCGTCGAGCGGTACGTTGGAACGCTGCGCCCGGTGGATGGGGGCCAGCGGATTGATCCGCCGGATGGCGGCCTCCACGGCCTTCAGCTCTTCCGGGGTCACCAGGTCGGTCTTGTTCAGCACAATCTGGTCGGCGAAGGCGATCTGCTCGACGGCTTCCTTGGAATCGGCCAGGCGCAGAGGCAGGTGCTTGGCGTCCACCACGGTGGTGACGCTGTCGAGCTGGGTCTTGGCCTTCACGTCGTCGTCGACGAAGAAGGTCTGGGCCACCGGGCCGGGATCAGCCAGGCCCGTGGTCTCCACGATGATGGCGTCGAAGCCGCCCTTGCGCTTCATCAGGCCCGAAAGCACCCGGATCAGGTCGCCGCGCACCGTGCAGCAGACGCAGCCGTTGTTCATCTCGAACACTTCCTCGTCGGCGCCGACGATCAGTTCGTTGTCGATGCCCACCTCGCCGAACTCGTTGACGATCACGGCGTAACGCTTGCCGTGGTCCTCGGTGAGGATGCGGTTGAGCAGGGTGGTCTTGCCGGCGCCGAGATAGCCGGTGAGGACGGTGACGGGGGTCTTGGCGTTCATGGAGCTCATCTAGTCATTGTGGGCGCAGGATGAAACAGGCGACGTCGCTTGACCTCGATCAAGTGTTATAGAATAACACTTCGCACTCCGCCGCCCGCCACTCTCTATATAGGTGACCGTGACCGCCGCCGAACCCCAAGCCCAGCAGCCGATGGACGCCTTCCGGGGCGACCGGGTGTATCTGGGGGCCGACCATGCCCGCAACGAGCGGCGGACCTGGATCGTGGCGGCCATCTGCCTGGCCACCCTGGCGGCGCAGATCACCGGCGGCCTGCTGTTTCATTCCGTGGCCCTGGTGGCGAACGGCCTCCACATGGCCGCCCACGTCGCCGCCCTGCTGGTGGCGGCCGTCGCCTATGCGGCCGCCCGCACCTATGCGACGGATCCGCGCTTCACCTTCGGAGCCGGCAAGCTGGGCTACCTGGCCGGCTTCGCCAACGCCGCGGTGCTCGGCGTCACCGCCCTGCTGATCGCCATCGAGAGCGTCGGCCGGCTGCTGGCCCCCGAGGAGGTCGCCTATGACGGCGCCCTGGCGCTCGCCGCCGGAGCCCTGGCCATCAACCTGGTCTGCGTCTGGCTGCTGAAGCCCGCTCAGAGCCACGCCCACGACCGCGACGGCGACCTCAACCTTTCGGCCGCCCATCTGCACCTGGCCGGCGACGCTGTGATCTCCGCCCTGGCCATCGCCGGCCTCGCCGCCGGCCGCTATCTGGGCTGGACCTGGACCGACCCGGTCGCCGCCCTGGTGGGGGCGGGCCTCCTGGCCCACTTCGCCTGGCGACTGCTCAGCCGCACCGGCGCGGTGCTGCTGGACATCAATCCCAGCCCCGAGCTCACCGCGCAGATCCGCGGGCGGCTGGAGGGCGAGGGTGAACGCGTCCTGGACCTGCATCTCTGGCGCCTCGGCCCCGGCCACCACGCCGCCATCATCGTCATCGCCGCGGCTGATCCGCAGGCGCCCCAGGCCTATCGCGCCCGTCTGGCGGGCCTGGCGGGCCTAAGTCACGTAACTGTGGAAGTCCGCGACCACACGACGGCTTGACCGGAGTCCACGGATCAGCGTTTTCAAGGTCTGATGAATCAAGGACTTGGGCAGCTTCGGGCTTGGGGCCGGTCGGGCGTTGATGGGGTATCCGACCTCGGCGTCAGCCTGCTCGTCGCAAGCCTGCGGGTCCTGACCTGGATCGAGAACCTCACCGCCTCCTGGCCCCAGGCCCGCCGCGACCTCGCCTTCGACACCCGCATGTTCTGGCGCGCCCGCTGGCGCCCGGCCTCGGCGCTGGCCGTCCTGGCTGGCCTGACCATCCTGGGCGGCGTCTATGTGGCCACCGGCACGCCGGCCAAGGCGCCGCCCCCCACCATCCTGGCCGCCGGCGTGGGCGCCCCCAGGCCCCACGTCGCCCCCCGCCCCAAGCCCGGCCCGCCGCCCGAGGCCCTACAGAAGCGCCTGGACGAACTGGCCGAGAACTATCGTGAGACCGTCGGCATCGCCGTGGCCGACTGCAGCGAGGGCTGGATGGCCCAGGTGGCCGGCGACGACGCCTTCCCGCAGCAGAGCGTCTCCAAACTCTGGGTGGCCATGACCACGATGGACGCCCTGGACCAGGGCAAGCTCAGCCTCGACCAGGGGGTGTTCCTGGGACCCCAGGACCGCAGCGTCTTCTTCCAGCCCATCTCCCACAAGATCGGGGCCACCGGTTACGCCACCACCCTGCGCGACCTGGTGCGCCGGGCCCTGATCGAGAGCGACAACGCCGCCAACGACAAGCTGCTGGAGCAGGTCGGCGGCGTCGACGCCGTGGCCGACATGCTGGCGCGCAAGAACCTCACCGGCATCCGCATGGGCGCCGACGAGAAGAACCTGCAGGCCAAGATCGCCGGCCTGACCTGGAGCCCGGAGATGGGGGTCGGCGGCAATTTCAAGGACGCCCGGGCCAGGCTGCCTGATTCCGTCCGCGACGCCGCCATGAAGGAATACCTGGAAAACCCCCTGGACGGCGCGACCCCGGCGGGCCTGGCCACCGCCCTGATGGCGCTGAAGCGCGGCGAGCTGCTGTCGGCGCAATCCACCGACACCTTCCTGGCCACCATGTCGGAGGCTCGCACGGGTCCCCGACGCCTGAAGGGCGGCCTGCCCTCGGGCTGGTCCATCGCCCACAAGACCGGCACTGGCCAGGACTGGCGCGGCGGCTCCATCGGCATCAACGACGTCGCCGTGCTCACCGCCCCCGACGGCCGGTCCTATGCGGTGGTGGTCCTGATGAAGCGCACCACCAAGCCTGTGCCCGCCCGCCTGGCCTTCATGCAGCAGGTCTCCAAGGCCGTGGTGACCAGCTGGGAGAGCGAACGCGACGGGGCTCGCAAGACGCTCGCCAGCCTGCGTCCCGGAGAGTCTTCCGGGGGTCACTGAATCAACAGCGGCTTCCGTTGACTTGGCGGGGGTCGTCTGTATAAGTCCGCGCCTTCGCACGCAGGACCTTCCTGCGGGCGTGATCCTTTTTTGCTAAAGTCTCAAGGCGCGAACGATGTACGCGGTGATCAAAACCGGCGGTAAGCAGTACCGGGTTCAGGCGGGCGACCTTCTCGTCGTGGAAAAGCTTGAAGGTGAGCCGGGCGCCAACGTGGCCTTCGGCGACGTCCTGATGCTGGGCGACGGTGAGACCATCACCCTCGGCGCTCCGATCGTGGAAGGCGCCACCGTCAGCGCCACCCTGATCGAGACCCGCAAGGGCCTGAAGGTGAAGATCTTCAAGAAGCGCCGCCGTCAGGGCTATCGCCGGACCCGCGGCCACCGCCAGCAGGAGAGCGTGCTGCGCGTGACCTCCGTGGTCGGCGCCGGCAAGACCGAGAACTGGGACGGCGTGGTGGACATGACCACCAAGGCGGTCCTCAACGCCCGGGCTCGTAACCTGAAGCTGGAAGAAGCCGCGACCGCCAAGGCCGCGCTCTCCGCCGAAAAGGCCGCCGCGCCCGCCGCCAAGAAGGCCTCGACCCCGAAGGTCGCCGCCGCGCCCAAGGCTGAAGCCGCCGAGAAGAAGGCTGCTGCGCCGAAGAAGGCCGCCGCCAAGAAGCCCGACGCCGAATAAGCGTCGGATCAAGACAAGTTTAGGAGACCACAATGGCTCACAAGAAATCAGGCGGTTCATCCCGCAACGGCCGCGACTCGGCCGGCCGTCGTCTCGGCGTCAAGAAGTTCGGTGGCGAAGCTGTCGTCGGCGGCAACATCATCATCCGTCAACGCGGCACCAAGTTCTTCGCCGGCGTGAACGTCGGCATGGGCCGTGACCATACCCTCTTCGCCACCGCCGACGGCGCTGTGCAGTTCGTCACCAAGCGCGACGACCGCACCTACGTAAACGTGGTGGCTGCCGAGACCAACGCCAGCTAGGCGGAACCTGCCTTCTCCGGTTCCGCCCCAGTCAGGCGGACCGGACAGAATCCCGAAAAGCGGGAGTCCGGAACGCCGGGCTCCCGCTTTTTCTGTTTCAGGGGTCCCGTCAGAGGACCCGGGAGGTTCTTTGATGTGCTCCATCCAGATCGAACCCGTCATCGAGACGCAGCGTCTTCGGCTGCGGCTCCCCCGCATGACCGACGCCCCCCGCGTGGCCAAGCTGCTCAACGACCGTGAGCTGGCCCGCATGACCCATTCCATCCCCCACCCCTACGGACTGGAGGATGCGCAGAGCTATCTGGCCCAGGCGGACGACGCCGACGCCCGGGCCATGTTCGTCATCGATCACCCGGAACAGGGGCCCGTCGGGGTGGTGGGCTTCGACAGCGAGAACGGCGCCCCCGAGATGGAGTGCTGGATCGGCCGGCCCTTCTGGGGTTTGGGGTTCGCCACCGAGGCGGCCCAGGGCGCGCTGGTCTGGGCGCACAGGGACTGGAAGCGGCGCTACGTCCTGGCGCGCCACTTCTCCGACAACCCGGCCTCGGCCTCGGTGCTCTGCAAGACCGGCTTTCTCTACACTGGGGAGGTCAAGCTCTCGCCTTCGGCCGCCCGCGGCGAGGCCGTCCCCTCGCGGATGATGGTCTGGCTGGCGTGAGTTTGCGGCGCTCGCGTGGTAGAGCCTTTAGGATCAGATCCTTCATCTGATCCGTTGAAAAGGCTCTATTCTAAGAAGGTAGAGCGCGCCGAACGGGTTAACCGGCTTCCACTTAACCCTCGCGCGCTCTATGGCGGGCGCCGAACCTCGTCTGGATATGGAATTGACCTCGACCACCACCGCCAAAGCGCCCTTGGACGCCCTGCTCGCAGGGCGCTCCTTGGCATGGCGTGTCGGCGCCGTCCTGGTGGGGAGCTGGCTGCTGGCGGCCTCCTCCCTGGCCGAGGTCCCGATGTATCCCGTCCCCATGACCCTGCAGACCTACGCCCTGCTGGTCATCGCAGGACTGTCGGGCCCGCGCCTGGCCCTTGAGATCGTCTTCGTCTGGCTGGCCCAGGCCGCCATGGGCCTGCCCGTCCTGGCCGACGGCGCGAGCGGCGTCGCGGCCCTGGTCGGTCCCACGGGGGGCTATCTCGCCGGCTTCCTGGCGGCGGCGGGCCTGGTGGGCTGGCTGGCCACGCGCCCCGGGGGCCGGGACTGGCGGCCTCTCGTGGCGAGCTTCCTCGCCGCCCACGCCCTCATCCTGCTGCTGGGCTTCGCCTGGCTCGCGGCCGGACTGGGGGCCAAGGCCGCCTTCGCCGGCGGCGTCGCGCCCTTCCTCGCGGGCGCTTTCTTGAAAACCCTATTGGCCGCCGCGACCGTGAAGATCGCCGGCGACCGGATCCTGACCCGATGAAATTCCTCGACCAGTGCAAGGTCTATATCCGCTCCGGCAACGGCGGCGGCGGCGCCGTCTCCTTCCGGCGCGAGAAGTATATCGAATACGGCGGCCCCGACGGTGGCGACGGCGGCCGCGGCGGCGACGTCTGGATCGAGGCCCAGGATGGCCTCAACACCCTGATCGACTTCCGCTACAGCCAGCACTTCAAGGCCGACACCGGCACCCACGGGATGGGCCGAAACCGCCACGGCGCGGCGGGCGAAGACATCATCATGAAGGTCCCCGTCGGCACCCAGGTGCTGGAGGAGGACAAGGAAACCCTGATCGTCGACATGGACACCGCCGGCCAGCGCTTCCTGCTGGCGAAGGGCGGCAACGGCGGCTGGGGCAATGACCGCTTCAAGAGCTCCATCAACCAGGCCCCCTACCATGCCAACCCCGGCCAGGAGGGGGAGGAGCGCTGGATCTGGCTGCGGCTGAAACTGATCGCCGATGTCGGCCTGGCGGGCCTGCCCAACGCCGGCAAGTCCACCTTCCTGGCCGCCGCCAGCGCCGCCAAGCCGAAGATCGCCGACTATCCCTTCACCACCATCCACCCCAATCTCGGCATCGTCGACCTGTCCCCCAGCGAGCGGTTCGTCCTGGCCGACATCCCCGGCCTGATCGAGGGCGCCTCGGACGGTGCCGGCCTCGGCACTCGCTTCCTGGGCCACGTGGAGCGCACCGCGGTGCTGATCCACGTGATCGACTCCACCCAGACTGACGTCGTCGAGGCCTGGAGGACCGTACGCCACGAGCTGGAGGCCTATGGCGAGGAACTGGGCGACAAGACCGAGATCATCGCGCTCAACAAGATCGACGCCCTGGACGAGAGCACCGTGGCCATGCAGCGCGAGGCGCTGGAGGAAGCCGCCGGCGTGCCGGTTCGCCTGGTCTCCGCCGTCGCCGGGACCGGGGTGAAGGAAATCCTGCGCGAGGCCTACGCCCTGGTGCGCGACCGCAAGGCCGCCGCGGCCGTCGGCAAGGGCGGCGAAGACGAAGTGGGCTGGAAACCTTGAGCGGGATCGAGCGCGCCCGCCGGGTCGTCGTCAAGGTCGGCTCAGCCCTGCTGGTAGGCGAGGGCGGGACCGCCGACACCCTGTGGCTGGCCGCCTTCGCCGCCGACCTCGCCCGGATGCGGGCCCGGGGCCAGCAGGTTCTGGTGGTCTCCTCCGGCGCCGTGGCGCTCGGCCGCCGCCGGCTGATGCTGGCCAAGCGGTCCCTCACCCTGCCCGAGAAACAGGCCGCCGCCGCCGCCGGCCAGTCGGCCCTGATGCGCGCCTGGGAAGAGGCCCTCGAACCCCACGAGATTCACGCCGCCCAGGTGCTGCTGACCCGCGACGACACCGAGGTCCGCCACCGCTGGCTCAATGCGCGGGCCACTGTCGAGACCCTGCTGGACCTCGGCGTGGTCCCCGTCGTCAACGAGAACGACACCGTGGTCACCGAGGAGATTCGCTACGGCGACAACGACCGGCTGGCCGCCCGCGTGGCCCAGATGATCGGCGCCGATGTGCTCGTCCTGCTGTCGGACATCGACGGCCTCTACACCGCCGATCCCCGCAGCAACCCCGATGCGAAGCACCTGGCCCGCATCACTCACCTGACGCCGGAGATCGAGGCCATGGCGGGCGGCGCCAACGCCAGCGCCGGGGTCGGCACCGGCGGCATGGCCACCAAGATCGCCGCGGCCCGGATGGCCCAGTCGGCCGGCTGCGCCACCGTCATCACGCTCGGCCGCCGCCCCTCGCCGCTGGCCGCGCTCGAGGCCGGCGAACCCGCCACCGTCATCGAGCCGGCGCTCAGCGCCAAGGCCGCCTACAAGGCCTGGATCGCCGGGACCCTGGCCCCCGCCGGCACCCTGGTGATCGATAGCGGCGCCGCCCGCGCGCTTTCCACAGGCAAGAGCCTGCTGGCCGCCGGGATCCGCGCCGTCGAGGGCCGGTTCGAGAAGGGCGACGCGGTCATCGTCCGCGACGAGGCGGGCCGCGAGATCGGCCGCGGCCTGGCCCGCTACGACAGCGCCGACGCCGTCACGATCCTGGGGCTGAAGTCCGACGCCATCGAGGGCGCCCTGGGCTACACCTCGGGCCCGGTGATCCACGCCGACGACCTGGCCCTGGGCCACGCCCCGGCGGAAGTTTCGGCGGTCTAGCTGCCCTTGCCGGGTCGGATGAAGGGTCGATAGCCCTATTCGGCAAACCCACCGCTCATCCCGGCGAAGGCCGGGACCCAGGTGAAACCCACTCCGCTTTCAAGCGAGCCCGAGGGAGATGAGAGATCAACCGCCGCCGCTCGGGATGAAGCTGGGTCCCGGCCTTCGCCGGGATGAGCGGTGTTATCTCCAGGACGGAGCGCGACCCCTCCAGACCTAAACCGCCTCGGCCCGCGCGTCCGGCGGGGCTTCGGCGCCGGCCAGGGCCTCGCCGATGGTCTCGTACAGCACCCCCACCTCGATGGGCTTGGCCACATAGGCGGTCATGCCGGCGGCCATGTATTCGGCGATCTGGTGGCTCATGGCGTTGGCCGACAGCGCGATGATCGGGATCGGGGCCATGCCCTGGGCCAGCTCCGCCTGACGGATCGCCAGGGCCGCGGCCACCCCGCCCATCTCCGGCATCTGGATATCCATCAGGATGACGTCGAAATCGGCGGTGGCCCAGGTGGCGACCGCCTGCAGGCCATCCCCCACCACCGTCAGCTCGACGTCCAACGGGGCCAGCAGGGCGGCCAGCACCCTCTGGTTGGTGGGATTGTCCTCCGCCGCCAGGATACGCAGCCGCCGGTCCTGGGGCAGGGTGATCTCGCCCGGACTGGCGTTGGCCGGCGCGCGCGGCGTCTCGCTGATGCGCGGCAAGGGCAGGCTGACCCGGAACTCCGAGCCCTTGCCGGGCGTGCTGGCGACCTCGACGGTCCCGCCCATCAGCTCCACCAGTTCGCGGCTGATGGCCAGGCCCAGCCCCGTGCCGCCGAACTTGCGCTCGTTTGAGTCGTCGACCTGGGTGAACTTGGAGAACAGCCTGGGCAGGGCTTCGGCCGACATGCCGATGCCGCTGTCGCGGACGATGAAATCCAGGCCCTTAGGTGCGGTCGTCACCTCCAAAGAGACCGCGCCAGAGTCGGTGAACTTCACGGCGTTGGAGAGCAGGTTCGACAGGATCTGGCGGATGCGGTCGGCGTCCCCCAGCCACACCCCGGTGGCGTCCAGGTCGACCGTGGCCTCCAGGTCCAGCCGCTTGGCGGTCGCCGCGCCGGTAAAGGTGGAGACCGTTCGCGTCGCCAGGGTCTCGATGTCGAACTCGACAGGCGCCAGGTCCAGCTTGCCGGCCTCGATCTTGGAGATGTCCAGGACGTCGTTCAGCACCTGCAGCAGGCCCGCGCCCGAGTCACGGATGATGTGCAACCGCTCCCGCTGATCGGGGGCAAGTTCCTCGCGCTCCATCACCTGGACCATGCCGAGCACGCCGTTGAGCGGGGTGCGGATCTCGTGGCTCATATTGGCCAGGAACTGGGACTTCATCTTGTTGGCGCTCTCGGCGGCCTCCTTGGCCACCTGGCTGCGCACCAGCACATCCTCCATCTCGCGCCGCTCCTGGGCTCCGCGGCGGAAGACTCCCAGCGCCTGGGCCAGACGGCCGATCTCGTCCTCGCGGAACTCGTAGGGAATCTCGCTGTCCAGATCGCCGGCGGCCACAGCGCCCATGGCCTGCGTGATCCTGGCCATCGGCCGCACCACCCGGCCGACGATGAAGGCTGCTGACAGCAGGCCGAAGGCGCAGGCGATCGCCATCATGGCGATGGCCAGCCGCACCTGGCGCTCGGCGGCCTGCACCTGACGGGTGGCGTGCTCGGCGGTGAGGTCGAAGGTGACGCCGACGATGTCCATCAAGCTGCGCAGGCTTTGGATCATGGCGTGGTTCAGCGCCGGCCCGTCCACCGGCGCGCCGGCCTCCAGCGCGGCGAGCACGGCGGCCCGGGTGGATCGGAACTCGAGGAAGTAGCCGCGCTCGGCCGTGGCGATGGCGCGAGTCAGGCGCGGGGGATTGAATGGGAGGTTGGCCTGGGCCGTCAGCATCCGGTGCGGCGCGTCCACGGCGCCGGTCAGCTTGGCCATGGCTTCGCGCTCGGCCGCCGTCGCCGGCTTGCCCCGGGCCGCCACCTCGCCCAGCAGCATGACGTCCAGCCCCGCCGCGTCGCGCTCCAGCCAGGCCAGCTGCTTGACGGTCATCATCCGGGCGATGAAGGGATCAACCTGGATGGCCTCATTGGAAAGCTGAGCCGAGAGCTCGCCCAGGGTGTCGACCAGATTGCCGTTGGCGGTGAGCCAGGCCTCACGCAGGGCGGCGGACCGGCGCGGATCCGGGGTGGCCAGGGCGTGATCGGTCACCTGACGCATATGCTGCATGGTCGCCTGCCGCGCGCCGATCTCGCTGACCAGGCGACGCAGCGCCGGACGGTCGGAGACCCCCTTCTCCAGGCGGGCGCGCTGCAGGCGGGCCAGGGCCGAAGCGATCGCCGCGTCGGTCGCGCTTCGGCCGTCCCTGAGCTCGCGCAGGGCCTGAGGCGGCGGGACGCCGGGCTTGGCGAGCGCGATGCCCACCGCCCCTCGTTCCAGGCGCAGCCCCTGCATGGCGTGGAAGATGTCGCGTGAAATCTCGGCCGCCAGCAGCACCCGCTGGGCGGTCTGCTGTCGCTGATAGGCCTGCACCGCCAGCATGGCGAAGGTGACCACCAGGGAGACCACCATCACCCCGGCGATGATCTGGAGCAACGCGCCGAGACTGAGGATCTTCTTCATAGCGCTCCCCACCCGAAGTTGCCGATGGCCGGACCCTAGGTGGCGGACTGGTAACGGCGGCTTAATCGGCGAGACATTCGGTCGCGCGTCAGCGGTGAATTGCCGCCTCCGGCAAAGGTGCTTACTAAGGCTCATCTTGAGCATATGGCGGTCGACGTGGACGATGCGGCGGGCAGAGGCAGGACAGAGACGGCCAACGGCCGGCTGACCACGCTCGCCTCTGGCATGGCGATCCCCTATGGCGGCGACCGCGTGGCCTATGTCCCGCAAGCCCTGGCCGACGCCTTCCGGGCCGGCGACCGGCTGGTGGTGGTGCAGGATAGCGGCGACCTGCTGCACGTTCCCGCCACCGTCCAGGCCCTGGCCGAAACCGCCGTCGGCAAGGCCCACGACGCCTTCCAGAAGATGGGCGCGGTCTCTGACGCCGCCATCACCGCCTTCTTCGAGGCCTTCGCCGCCAACCTGGCCGATGAGACGATCTGGGCCGCCATCGGCCAGGCCAACGCCGCCGATGTGACCAAGGCGCAAGGCCGCGGCCGCTCCACCACCCGCTTGTCGGTCAGCGCCACGATGCGCGCCGACATGATCTTGGGCCTGCGGGCCTGGCGCGACACCCCTGGCGTCCGCGGCCGGGTGCTTGAGACCACCACCCACGAGGGCTGGAGTGTCGACCAGGTGATGGCGCCCCTGGGCGTTACGGGCTTCGTCTTCGAGGGCCGCCCCAACGTCTTCGCCGACGCCACCGGGGTGCTGCGCACCGGCAACACCGTGGTCTTCCGCATCGGCTCAGACGCCCTGGGCACGGCGCGGGCCATCGTCGAGCATGCCCTCGATCCCGCCCTGGCGTCCGCCGGCCTGCCCAAGGGCGCCGCCGCCCTGGTCGATAGCGCCGAGCACGCCGCCGGCTGGGCCATGTTCTCCGACAAACGCCTGGCGCTCGCCGTCGCCCGCGGCTCGGGCTCCGCCGTGGCCCAGCTGGGCGCCATCGCCCGCCAGGCCGGGACCCCGGTCAGCCTGCACGGCACGGGCGGCGCCTGGATGGTGGCCGACGCGAGCGCTGACGCCGCTCGCTTCGAGGCCGCCGCCTACCACTCCCTGGACCGCAAGGTCTGCAACACGTTGAACGTCTGCTGCATCGTCCGTGAGCGGGCGGCCGACCTGGTCCCGGTCTTCCTGGCCGCCCTGCAAGCCGCCGGTGAACGGCGCAAAGGCGCCAAGCTGCACGTGATCGACGGCTCGGAGCGCTACATCCCCGCCGCCTGGCGCGACGCCCGCGTCACCGTCGCCCGCGCGCAAGGGCCGGTCGAGGAACCCCTGGTGGAACGCCTCTCCGAGGCCGAGCTCGGCCGCGAGTGGGAATGGGAAGAGACCCCGGAGGTCACCCTGATGGTGGTGGAGGACGCGGGCCAGGCGATCGCCCTCTTCAACCGCTACAGCCCCCGGTTCGCCGCCAGCCTGATCTCGGAAGACGCCGCCGCCCACGAGCGCTTCTACGCCGCCATCGACGCTCCCTTCACCGGCGATGGCTTCACCCGCTGGGTGGACGGCCAGTACGCCCTGAACCGCCCTGAGCTCGGTCTCTCCAACTGGGAGCATGGCCGGCTGTTCGCCCGTGGCGGGGTCCTGGCCGGGGACGGGGTGTTCACCGTCCGCGCCCGGGTCCGCCAGACCGACCTCAACCTCGACCGCAATCCCGATACGGCGAAGCGGTTTTGATCCAGAGCAGAGACCATGTGGTTCGCGGGACCCGCCCGGCGCGTCCCTGAGGCCGGCCGGCCCGCGACCCTGCGCCTGGGCTTTACGCTCACGCGGGGTATGCGGGTGGGGCTCTATGGCGGCTCGTTCAATCCGGTCCACGCCGGCCATGCCCACGTGGCCGAGACCGCGCGGCGGCGGCTGAAGCTGGACCGGGTGATCTGGCTGGTCTCGCCGCAAAACCCGCTGAAGTCGTCGAAGGACACCGCCAGCCTCGCCGAGCGCATGGCCGCCGTGCGCAAGGTGGCGCGTGGCCGGGCGATGATCGTCTCCGACGCCGAGACCGCCATCGGCTCCACCTACACCATCGACACCCTGCGGGTGCTGAAGGCTCGGTTTCCGGGCGTGAAGTTCGTCTGGATCATGGGCGCGGACAGCCTGGCCAGCTTCCACCGCTGGCGCGGCTGGACGCAGATCATGGGCGGCGCGCCGGTCGCCGTGGTTTCCCGGCCCTGGATTTCCCTGAAAAGCCGCTTCTCGCCGGCCGCCCGGCGGTTCAGCCACGCCCGCCGTCCCGCCAGCCAGGGGCCCATCCTGGCCGGGGCCAAGCCGCCCCGCTGGGTGTTCCTCACCGGCCCCCTGAACTTCCTCTCCTCCACCGCCATGCGGGCGCGGATGGGTGGCTCAAGATCGTGATTTCACGCGGACTGCCCCTTTCCCCGCAATCATGATATGAGGCCTTTTAGCGAGGCAAAAAAGGAGCTACCCCGCTGAGCCCTGACCCTGCGCCGAGTGCGCACGAAACCCCGATTTCCACCGAGGTTTCCTCCGATATCCAGAACCGCATCAGCGCTCTGGAAGACCTGATCCTGGCGCGTCTCGACGACGACAAAGCCCAGGACGTCGTGTTCATCGACCTGAAGGGTAAGAGCGCGGTGGCCGACGGCCTGATCGTCGCCTCTGGCCGTTCGCACCGCCATGTCGGCGCCATGGCCGACCACCTGCTGCGCGCCCTCAAGGACGAGGGCTACGGCAAGGTGCGCGTCGAGGGCATGCCCCATTGCGACTGGGTGCTGATCGACACCGGCGACGTGATCATCCACCTGTTCCGTCCCGAGGTCCGCACCTTCTACAACATCGAAAAGATCTGGTCGGTGGACTCGGCCCACATCGCCTTCACTTGAAGCTGACGATCCTGGCGGTCGGGCGTCTGGCCCGTTCCCCCGAGGTCGAGCTGGTGAAGCTCTATGTGGACCGCGCCACCGCGGCCGGTCGTGCGCTCGGCCTTGGCCCCGTCGAGGTGGTCGAGGTCGAGGCCAAGAAGCCCGGCAAGGCCGCTGAGGCCGATGTCCTGCGCCCGCACCTGACCGACGCCCACGTCATCGCCTGCGATGAGCGGGGCGCCGCGCGCGCGTCCCGCGACTTCGCCGCCGAGATCGCCCGGCTGCGCGACCAGGGGGTGCGGCGGCTGGTGTTCTTGATCGGCGGCGCCGATGGCCTCGATCCCGCCCTTGTGGCCAGCGCCAACGGCAAGCTGGCCTTCGGTCCCCAGACATGGCCCCATGCGCTCGCCCGCGCCATGCTGGCCGAACAGGTCTATCGGGCGGTGACCATCCTGGCCGGCGGCCCCTATCACCGTGACTGAAGCCCCTTGCTGACCCTCCGCACCGCCTGTCTGATCGGCGCCTTCGCCAGCCTGGCGGTGGGCGTCGTGGCGCTCGCCGCCGCCAGCGAGCGGGACAAGCTGCAGAGCCTCAATGTCCGCGAGACGGTGCTCAGCGCCGAGCAGGGCCGCAATCTCAACCGCCTGGCCCGACTGCTCACCGTGCTGGAACAGTTCCGCCGCGATCCGCCGCCGGCGCTGCTGGTCAGCCCCGATGACGCGGTCTCCGCCGTCCGGGCCGCCATCCTGGTCAAGGCCATCACCCCGGAACTGCAACGCCGCGCCAAGCTCTACGCCGCCGAAGCCAGCGAGATCGCCCGCCAGCGCCGCCTGGCCGCCGTGGCCAGCGAGGCCCTGTTCACCGCCGACAGCCAGCTGGCCGAGGCGCGCATGATGCAGCCCCCGGGCCTGCGGCCAGCCAACCCCCTGCAGGACGACGACGGCGAGGTGACCCCGCCCAAGAGCCTGGCGCCCCCCGCCCCGGGGCCCATCACCCGGCGCTTCGGCCAGGCGGTTCCCGGCGGCGGCAAGGCTAACGGCCTGACCATCGCGACCGCCTCTGGGGCGAAAGTGACGGCGCCCGACGCCGGACTTGTCCAATATGTGGGCCCGGTAAAGGGCTGGGGTGTGATCTTGATCTTAAGATTGGCCGGTGGATACCATCTGGTGTTGGCTGGTCTGGACCGGACAAGCGTCGGCGTCGGACAATCCGTCGCGGCGGGTGCGCCTGTCGGATGGATGGCGGATGGGCGACAATCGCCTTCTGACCTCTATCTTGAGGTCCGGGAACGGGGCGCGCCGGTAGACCCGGGGCGTTGGATGAAGGGCGGAAACGGCTTGAGACCGACCGTCGGCTGAGAGCGTGACAGACGGAAGTGGACACCGGTTCCGGCGCCCGTCACGCTCAACGCATAAGAGGCCGAGCCTGTTCAGGCTCGGAGAAGACTAAGGAACCTCCTGGGGTTCTGGTGGGGACGTGAAGCGGTTAAGCGGCTCAATTCCGCCGCAAGGGAGCCCTAGGGCCTTGGTTATGCGCAAGTATCTGTTGATCGGTGTTTCGGCCTTCGTCCTCGGGGCGGGGTCCATGGCCTATGTGAGCCAGCAGGCCCTGGCCTCGGCCCAGCCGCGGGCCAAGACCTACAAGATGCTCGAGCTGTTCGGCGACGTGCTGGACACCGTCGAGCGTCAGTACGTCACCGAGGTCGACGACAAGAAACTCATCGAGGCGGCCATCGACGGCATGCTGACCTCGCTGGATCCCCACTCCGGCTACCTCAATCCCGAGAGCTTCGACGACATGCGCGATCAGACGCGCGGGGAGTACGGCGGCCTGGGCATCGAGGTCACCAGCGAGGACGGCGTGGTCAAGGTGATCTCGCCCATGGACGGCACGCCCGCCTTCAAGGCCGGGGTCAAGGCCGGCGACTTCATCACCGCCGTCAACGGCGAGAGCGTGTTGGGCCTGTCGGTGAACGACGCGGTCAAGCAGATGCGCGGCAAGCCCGGCGAGGCGGTCACCCTGACCATCGCGCGTGAGAAGACCGATCCCTTCGACGTCAAGCTGATCCGCGAAGTGATCAAGCCCAAGTCCGCCACCGCCAAGCTCGAGGGCGACTACGGCTATCTGCGGGTCTCGGCCTTCAACGAGAAGACCACCGACGAGGCTGAGGCGGCGATCGCCGACCTGCGCGCCAAGAACCCCAAGATGAAGGGCCTGATCCTCGACCTGCGCAACAATCCGGGCGGCCTGCTCGACCAGGCCGTCAGCATCTCCGACCTGTTCCTGGAGGGCGGCGAGATCGTCTCCCAGCGCGGCCGCGACCCCCGCGACGTCGAGCGCTACAACGCCCGCACCGGCGACGCCATCGGCGGCCTGCCGATGGTGGTGCTGATCAATTCCGGCTCGGCCTCTGCCGCCGAGAT
Source organism: Phenylobacterium glaciei (assembly GCF_016772415.1). Classification (NCBI taxonomy): domain Bacteria; kingdom Pseudomonadati; phylum Pseudomonadota; class Alphaproteobacteria; order Caulobacterales; family Caulobacteraceae; genus Phenylobacterium; species Phenylobacterium glaciei. The sequence goes on along the minus strand of NZ_JAGSGD010000003.1, from coordinate 91,742 downwards.
CGTGGCCGGCGCCCTGCAGGACCGCAAGCGCGCGGAACTGGTAGGCCTCACCAGCTTCGGCAAGGGCTCGGTCCAGACCGTGATCCCGCTGCGCGGCGGCATGGACGGCGCGCTGAAGCTGACCACGGCGCGCTACTACACCCCCTCGGGCCGCTCCATCCAGAAGACCGGCATCCAGCCGGACCTGGAAGTGGCCGAGACCCGCGACGAGGCCCAGGCCATCGCCAACCGCGCCTTCCAGTTCAGCGAGGCCTCCTTCCGCAACGCGTTGAACGCCGAGGAGGGCAAGACCCGGGTCGGCGCCCACGAACCGGCCGAGGCGCCCCCCGAGGCCTTCAACACCAACACCGGCGACTTCCAGCTGGCCCGCGCCAAGGACGTCCTGCGCTATGGCTCGGTGGCCGCCACGCCCAAGCTGCCCAAGCCCACCGCCAAGATGGCCGAGGTGGTCTCCAAGCTGCCCAAGCTCGAGCCCAAGCCGCTCGCCAAGTAGTCAACGGGCGGGGCCACGCTGAGCCCTTTAGGGTCAGATGATCATCTGACCCGTTCAAAGGGGCTCAAAAGTCAAAACATAGAGCGCGTACGACGCGCTCTATGCGGCCCCGCCTGCGACCCTGCAACCTGCTGCGGCGCGGCGAAAAGTAGCCCTTCATTAACCATGATCGCGCAGGCTCCCGGCTGAAGCCTTGCGCGTGGTCATGTCTATGTTTTCCAAGAAAAAGCTCGTCACGGTCCCCGCCGCCCCCAGCCCGGGGATCAATGCGCAGGAGATGTTCGCCAAGGCCATCGCCAACCCCTATGTGGGTGCCGGCGGCGCGGCCTTCCTATTCATGTCCGCGGCCCTGATCCTGGTCACCCTGATGGGCGATCCCAAGGCCGGCACGCCGGTGGTCCGCATCAGCCTGGCCAAGGTCGCCGCCATGGCCGCGCCCCCCGGCTGGCGCGAGGCCCTGACCGCCGACCATCCCGGCGGCACGACGCTGTCGACCGACATCTTCCGCCTCTCGGAAAACCCCCTGGGCCCCGGAGCGGCCTTTGGTCAGGCGGTGATCACCGTCCCCGGCGGCCAGGCCTTCCACGCCGCCGATCCCCTGCCCCCAGCCCCCATCGCCGGCCTGACCGCGCAAGGGTCCGGCGGACTGCTGCCGATCATCGGCTCGGGCGGCAAGACGCCTGCCGAGGCCTATGCCCGGCCCTTCGCCAGCAATGGCCGGCCCAAGGTTGGCCTGGTGATCGGCGGCCTGGGTCTCAACGCAACGGCCACCCGCCAGGCCATCGAAAACCTGCCGCCCGAGATCACGCTGTCCTTCGTGCCCTATTCCGACGGCCTGCAGGGCTGGATCGATCTCGCCCGCCAGAACGGCCATGAGGTGCTGCTGGAAGCCCCCATGGAGCCGGTGGACTATCCCGACAACGATCCCGGCCCCTACACCCTGATGGCCCAGGCCCAGGGCCAGGAGACGGTGAAGAAGCTGGAATGGCTGCTCAGCCGGGCCACCGGCTATTTCGGGGTCACCAACTATCTCGGCTCCCGCTTCGTGGGCTCCGACAGCGCCATGACCGCCTTCACCGGCGCCCTGCGCGGTCGCGGCCTGGCCTTCATCGACGACGGCTCGGCCTCGCGGCGCGGCGGTGGCCTGCCCCGAGCCTCGGCCGACCGCATCGTCGACGACCAGCTCTCCGTGGAGGCGATCGACCAGCAGCTCCTGTCCCTGGAAGCCGGCGCCCTGCAGCACGGCCAGGCGCTCGGATCGGGATTTGCCTACCCCGTGACACTGACACAGGTGGCGCAGTGGGCCCAAAGCGTGGAATCTAGGGGCTACCAACTGGCGCCGGCCTCGGCGCTGACCACACGCAGGTAATCTCGCGCCTATGGAAGACCTCGCCGCCTATCGCCCGAACGTCGGGGTGGTGCTCTTCCACCCTGACGGCCGCGTCTGGCTAGGGCGGCGGGTCAACACGCCCGAGCCCTACAACTGGCAGTTCCCGCAGGGCGGCGTCGACGCCGGCGAGGATCTGTACGCCGCCGCCCAGCGCGAGCTGGCCGAGGAGACCGGGGTCACATCCACCACCCTGCTCGGCCGCACCGACGGCTGGATGGCCTATGACTTTCCCGCCGGCCACAACGGCAGCAAGATCGCCAAGGGCTGGAAGGGCCAGCGCCAGGTCTGGTTCGCCCTGCGCTTCGACGGCGAAGACAGCGAGATTGACCTTGGCGGCCAAGGCCATCCCGAGTTCGACGACTGGCGCTGGGGCAAGCTTTCCGAAACGCCAGGCCTGGTGGTCCCCTTCAAGAAGGCCACCTACGAGGCCGTCGTCACCGCCTTCCACGATTTCGCGGGCCTGACGGGTCGCGCCGCCTGATGGCCGCTCCCATCGTCATGGTCCACGGCGCCTTCTGTGGCGGCTGGGCCTTCGAGGCCTTCCGCGCGCCCTTCGAGGCCGCCGGCCACACCGTCCTGACCCCGGACCTGCGCGGCCACGGCGAGGCGGGCGGCTCGGTCGCCGGCCTGTCGATGACCGACTATGCCAAGGATATCGCCGCCCTGTGCACGAGCCTGCCCGAGCCGCCGATCCTGATCGGCCACTCGCTCGGCGGTCTGGTGTGCCAGCTGGCCGCCAAGCGGGCGCCGCTCAAGGCCCTGGTCCTGCTGGCCCCATCGCCGCCCTGGGGCGTGGCGGGCTCCTCCATGGAGGAGGCGGTCACCGCCTTTGGCCTGATGATGGGGGCGGCCTTCGCCCAGAGCATCAGCCCTGACCGCACCCTGATGCGGACCTACAGCCTCGACCGCATGCCCAGCGCCGAGCGCGAGGCGGCCGTCCAGCGCCTGCGCCCCGAGAGCGGCCGGGCCCTGTGGGAGGCGCTGAACTGGTGGCTCGACCCCTTCATGACCACCAGCGTGGGCACGGGGGGGATCGGCGTCCCCTGCCTGGTGATGGTGGGCCAGCGCGACGTGGTCCACCCGCCGATGACCGCCCGCCAGACCGCCCAGCGCCTGGCCGCCGACTACATCGAGATGGCCGGCATGAGCCACTGGCTGCTGGGGGAAACCGGCTGGCAGGCCGTGGCCACCCAGGCCTGGGACTGGCTAGAACGGCTGGACGCCCGCGCCCCGGCCTAGCGGCGCTCGGCTCGGCGCTCTTCCCTTGCCGGAGAAGGTGGCCCTGTGGATCAGGTTCGGATGAGGGGTCGGTAGACCTCGCAAGCAAACATTCGTCATCCCCGGGCTTGTCCCGGGGACCCATGATCTCCGCCTAGCCACAGATCGCACGGCGCGCGCCACGCATCCTTACTGCACCCCCGTGATCATGGGTGGCCGGGACAAGCCCGGCCATGACGATCAAAGGGGATAACGGAGCGCGACACCTTTATCGGTCAGCTTCGCTCACACCTTCTCCCGCAAGGGGAGAAGGATGAGCACCGCCTAGCCCTTCCCGAAGAGCTTCAGCCCCAGGATACCCGCCACGATCAGGCCGACACAGACCAGCCGGGCCACCGTCACCGGCTCCTTGAACAGCACGATGCCCAGGATCACCGTCCCCACCGCCCCGATGCCGGTCCAGACCGCATAGGCCGTGCCCAGCGGCAGTGACTTCATCGCCACCCCCAGCAGGGCCATGGAGACCAGCAGGCTGGCGCCGGTGAACACCGTGGGCCAGAGCCGCGTGAAGCCGTCGGTGTACTTCAGGCCCACGGCCCAGCCGATTTCACAGAGACCGGCGACGAACAGGATGAGCCAGGCCATGGCTGTCCTCCTATGACCGGGCCGTCCCGGAAAAGAGAAAGGCGCTGGAGTCGTCTCCAGCGCCTGAACTCATATCGATGTCGGAGGCTGAACGCCTAGAACTTGCGTTCCGAATAGAGCACTTCGCCCATGTCCCACTTGCCGGTGACCGAGGAGCCGTCCGGCTTCTTCAGCTGCAGGAAGACCAGGCCGATCGACTCGTGATCGGTGAAATATTCCCAGGAGTTGGTGATGCGCTTGTAGTCGGTAGCCGGCACGAAGTCGTTGCGCTGCTGGAGCAGCTCGGGCTGGTGCAGCAGCGAGAAGATGTTGAGGCCCACGATGATCGGCTTTTCCTCGCCGAGCGTGTAGTTGAGCGCGATCCGGCAGACGTCCTTGTTGGAGCCGGGCGCATAGACGGTCAGGGTATAGGGCTTGGCCACCAGGGTCTGGGTGTAGGTCCCGTCCCGCTTGTTGACCTTGAAGCCCAGATCCTTGGTGGCGAGCTTGCTGATGTCGCCGCCGCGCACCTGGGGCACGCAGATGCGGTTGATCACGTCGATGATCTGGCCGATCTCACCGGTGGTGGGAACGGCGTAGACCTTCTCGGGCTCAGGCGCGGGGGCCGGAGCTGCGACGGGCGCGACGGCCGGAGCCATGGCCGGCGCCATCGGCGCGACCGGCATCGCGGGCGGCGCGGCCGGTGGAGCCATGGGCGCCATGGTTTGCGCGGCGGCCGAAGTGGCCAGGCCGGCGGCGATAAGACTGATGATGGCGGTACGCATAGACGGGTCCCCTGACTTGCGATCTATCACACTCAAAGTGGCCGTCCCTCGCAAGCCCCGTAATGCGAGAATACGGCGGCGAAGAGGCGGCGCCTAAATGGCGGCCTCGACCGCCTTCTCAGCGAGAACGGTCAGGCCGTCCGGCGTCACGTCCGCGAACCCGCCCTCGACGTCGAAGGCCAGCACCTTGCCGTCATTGTAAACCTTCACCCGACCGGTCTTCAGGGTCGTCATGAAGGGGGCATGGCCGGCGAGCACGCCGAAGTCGCCTTCGGACCCGGGCGCGTCGACCTGGTCGACCTCGCCCGAGAACAGTTCACGCTCGGGCGAGACCAGGGAAAAGTGCAGCTTGCCGGCCATCAGACTTAGGCTTCCGACGCGAGTTGTTCGGCCTTGGCCACCGCGTCTTCGATGGAGCCGACGTTGTAGAAGGCGGCTTCCGGCAGGTGGTCGAACTCACCGTCCACCACCGCCTTGAAGGAGCGGATGGTGTCTTCCAGGCTGACGAAGATGCCCGGCATGTTGGTGAACTGCTCGGCCACGTGCAGCGGCTGGGCCAGGAACTTGGAGATCTTGCGGGCGCGGGCGACCGTCAGCTTGTCCTCTTCCGACAGCTCGTCCATACCCAGGATGGCGATGATGTCCTTCAGGGCCTTGTAGGCCTGCAGGGTTTCCTGGACGCGGCGGGCGACGTTGTAGTGTTCCTCACCGATCACCAGCGGGTCCATGATCCGGCTGGTGCTATCCAGCGGGTCAACGGCCGGGAAGATGGCCTGGGCGGCGATGTCGCGCGAGAGCACGGTGGTCGCGTCCAAGTGGGCGAAGGAGGCGGCGGGCGCCGGGTCGGTCAAGTCATCGGCGGGCACGTAGATGGCCTGGACCGAGGTGATCGAACCCTTGGAGGTCGAGGTGATGCGTTCCTGCAGGTTGCCCATCTCGGTGGCCAGGGTGGGCTGATAGCCCACGGCCGAGGGGATGCGGCCCAGCAGGGCGGACACTTCGGAGCCGGCCTGGGTGAAGCGGAAGATGTTGTCGATGAAGAGCAGCACGTCCTTGCCCTCTTCGTCGCGGAAGTACTCGGCTTGCGCCAGGCCTGTGAGGGCGACGCGGGCCCGCGCGCCGGGGGGCTCGTTCATCTGGCCGTAGACCAGGGTGCACTTGGAGCCTTCGCCGCCGCCGGGCAGGTTCACTTTCGACTCGATCATCTCGTGATAGAGGTCGTTGCCTTCGCGGGTGCGCTCGCCGACGCCGGCCAGCACCGAGTAGCCGCCGTAGGCCTTGGCGATGTTGTTGATCAGTTCCTGCATGGTCACGGTCTTGCCCACGCCGGCGCCGCCGAACAGGCCGATCTTGCCGCCCTTGGTGTAGGGGCAGAGCAGGTCGATGACCTTGATCCCCGTCACCAGGATTTCCGCTGACGTCGCCTGTTCGGCGAAGGACGGGGCCTCACGGTGAATGGGGGCGAAGAACTTGGAGTTGATCGGACCGGCTTCGTCGATGGGATCGCCGATGACGTTCATGATCCGGCCCAGCGTGGCCGGCCCGACGGGGACGGTGATCGCGCGGCCGGTGTCGGTCACCGGCTGGCCGCGGGTCAGGCCCTCGGAGGTGTCCATGGCGATGGTGCGGACCGTGTTCTCACCCAGGTGCTGGGCGACTTCCAGCACCAGGCGGAAGGGCTCGCCCGTCCGTTGGTCGGTGTTGGTGGTTTCCAGCGCGCTGAGGATCGGCGGCAGGTGGCCTTCAAACTCGACGTCGACGACGGCGCCGATGATCTGGACGATGCGGCCGGTGGCCACGCGGGCCGCCGGGGCGACCGCCTTGGTCGGCGCCTTGAGCGCGGTTGCAGCCTTGGCGGCGGCGGCTTTCGGAGCGGCAGCCTTCGGGGCGGGAGCGGCCTTGGTGGCGGCCGGCTTCTTCGGGGTCGTAGCCATGGGTCTAACTCTTTCGGTCTAGCTAGAGCGCTTCGGCGCCGGAGATGATCTCGATCAGCTCCTTGGTGATCTGCGCTTGGCGAGTACGGTTTTTCTTCAGGTTGAGGGCGGCGATCATGTCGCCCGCATTGCGAGTGGCGTTATCCATCGCCGCCATCTGGGCGGCGTAGAATCCGGCCTGGTTTTCGAGCAGGGCCGACAGCACCTGGACCGTGAGGTTCCGGGGCAGCAGGGTCTCGAGGATGGTCTCCTCGTCCGGCTCGTATTCGTAGGCCGCGCCCTTGAGGTCGATGGTGGCGGCGGCGCCGGCCACCTGGGCGGGGATCAATTGGGCGAGCGTCGGGGTCTGGACGACCACCGACTTGTAGCGGCTGAAGGCCAGGGTCACGACGTCGACCTGACCGGCTTCGAACAGCTCGGTGATCTTGTCAGCCACCGGTTGGGCCGAGGCCAGGCCCGGCACGCCGGCTTCGAAGCTTGCGAGGAAGCGGTCGGCGAACAGCCGGCGCAGCTGGTCGCGCGCCTTCTTGCCCACCGTGATGATCTTCACGTCCTTGCCTTCGGCCAGCAGGGCGTTGATCCGGTCACGGGCGGCGCGGATGATCGAGGAATTGAACCCGCCGGCCAGGCCGCGGTCGGACGAGGTGACCACCACCAGGTGACGGTCCTGACGGCCCGTCCCCACCAGCAGCTTGGGCGCGCCGTCACCGGACACCCCTGCCGCCAGGTTGGCGATCACCGCGGCCATGCGCTGGGCATAGGGCCGGGCGTTTTGAGCAGCATCGGTCGCGCGGCGAAGCTTCGCCGCGGCCACCATCTGCATCGCGCGCGTGATCTTCTGCGTGGATTCCACGCTTTTGATCTGGTCGCGCATCTCCTTGAGGCTAGCCATTTCTCGCCTCAGACCTTTCTAAACAACCACCAGGTGCTGTTATCCATCACGGTCGTCCGTTTCCAGAAGAAGCCGTAATCGACCAGCACGAGGTCGGGAAACATATCCAGGTAGAGCCCGCCGAAGTCGTTTTTGAAGAGCAGGCCCTCTTCCCCGCGATAGGGAATGGCCTCCGGCTTCGGCGAGAAATACTCAGAACAAAAAACGTATTTGGCGGCGACCCGGTGAACTTCCCGCATCGTCGCCTCGAGCAGGCTGGGATCCACGTGGATCAGCACGCCCGCCGTAAAGGCCATATCGACAGCCTTGTCGGCCATCGGGATCGCGTGGCCGAAGCCCTCGATCACCCGATCGGCTGGCAGGACGCCGTCGGCGACAAGCCGCTCGCGGGCCGAAGCGTTGGGCTCGATGGCCCAAAGCTCCATGTCGCAGAGCGCCGAGATGCCCAGGAGGTTGAGGCCCAGATTGGGGCCGACCTCGATGGCGCTTCCCGGCATGTCGCCGTCCATCTTCGACAGCACCTCCGCCCACACCCGCGCGCGTCCGCGAACGACATCGGCCGAAGCGCCACTGCGCTCGGTGTACCGATCGCCGAACTCGCCGGACCAGGCGCTCAGGGCTTTGGGCTCAGGGGCCATCGGCTCAGGTCTTAGGCGAAGGTCGCGACGAAGGCGGCCAGCGCGTCTTTCAGAGCCTGTTCCGTATCAGCCTTCAGTTCCTTGGACGTCCGGATGGTGTCCAGGATCTTCTGGTGCTTGGCGTGCAGGTTGCTCAGCAGCTCGGTCTCGAACCGGCCGACCTGGTTGGTCGGGATGGTGTCGAGGTAGCCCCGGGTCCCGGCATAGATCACCGCGACCTGCTCTTCGACCGTCAGCGGCGCGTACTGCGGCTGCTTCAGGAGCTCGGTCAGGCGCTCACCGCGGGCCAGCTGACGCTGGGTGGTGGCGTCCAGGTCGGAGCCGAACTTCGCGAAGGCGGCCAGTTCGCGGTACTGGGCGAGCTCGCTCTTGATGGGGCCGGCGGCGGTCTTCATGGCCTTGATCTGCGCTGACGATCCCACGCGGCTCACCGAGGCGCCGACGTTCACCGCGGGGCGGATGCCCTGGAAGAACAGGTCGGTTTCCAGGAAGATCTGGCCGTCGGTGATGGAGATCACGTTGGTCGGGATATAGGCCGAGATGTCGTTGGCCTGGGTCTCGATCAGCGGCAGGGCGGTCAGCGAGCCCGAACCATTGTCTTCGTTCAGCTTGGCGGCGCGTTCCAGCAAGCGGGAGTGCAGGTAGAACACGTCGCCCGGATAGGCTTCGCGGCCCGGCGGACGGCGCAGCAGCAGGGACATCTGGCGATAGGCGACGGCCTGCTTGGAAAGGTCGTCATAGATGATGACGGCGTGCATGCCGTTGTCGCGGAACCACTCACCCATGGCGCAACCGGCGAACGGGGCCAGGAACTGCAGGGGGGCGGGCTCCGACGCGGTGGCGGCGACCACGATGGTGTAGTCGAGCGCGCCGCGCTCCTCGAGGGTCTTGACGATCTGGGCGACGGTGGACCGCTTCTGGCCGATGGCGACGTAGATGCAGTAGAGCTTGGCGCTCTCGTCGGTGCCGGCGTTGATCGACTTCTGGTTCAGGATGGTGTCGATCGCCACGGCGGTCTTGCCGGTCTGACGGTCGCCAATGATCAGTTCGCGTTGGCCGCGGCCGACGGGGATCAGGCTGTCGATGGCCTTCAGGCCGGTCTGCACGGGTTCATGCACCGACTTGCGCGGGATGATGCCCGGGGCCTTCACGTCCACCCGGCGGCGCTCGGCCACGTTGGTGAGCGGACCCTTGCCGTCGATCGGCTCGCCCAGCGGGTTGACGACGCGGCCCAGCAGGCCACGGCCCACCGGCACGTCCACGATTTCCGAGAGGCGGCGGACTTCGTCGCCTTCGGAGATGGCGCGGTCGTCGCCGAAGATGACGACCCCAACGTTGTCGCGTTCGAGGTTCAGGGCCATGCCCTTCACCCCGGCTTTCGGGAACTCGACCATTTCGCCGGCCTGGACATTGTCCAGACCGAAGACGCGGGCGATGCCGTCACCGACGGACAACACCTGGCCGACGTCGGAAACGTCAGCCTCTTCGCCGAAATTGGCGATCTGCGACTTGAGGATGGCCGAAATTTCGGCGGCGCGGATATCCATGACTTCTTACGCTCTCTTCAGGGCGAACTTGAGGGAATCGAGCTTCGAACGAAGTGAAGCATCGAACAGTCGCGAGCCGACCCGCACCTTGATACCGCCCAGGATGGACGGATCGACACGGGTCTCGATTTCAGGGTCCTTACCCAGGGCGGTGCGCAGCGAGGCTGCGACGCCCTTGGCTTGGGCCGCGGTCAGGGCGACCGCGGTGGTGACAGTGGCCGCGACGACGCCGCGGCTCTTGGCCGAGAGGGCCTCAAAGGCCGTGATCGCCGCCGGCAGCGCCGCGAGGCGGCCGTTGGCGGCCATCAGGCCGAGGAACTTCTTGGTGGTGGTGTTGAACTTGCCCTTGGCGCCGAGCGCCGCGATCGCGCGGCCCTTCTCATCGGCGCTGAAGGCCGGGGAGGCCAGCAGGGTGCGGAAGTCCTTGGAGTCAGCGCGCATGGTCTTGAGCGCCTTCAGGTCGGCCTCAACGGCCGCCAGGTTCCCGTCTTCGGTCGCGAGATCGAAGAGGGCCTGAGCATATCGGCCGCCCACATTCGAAGTCTTGGAATCGTCCGCCACTTATTTGTCCGCCCGTGCGTGTCGAAAGCCGGCAATAAGGTGCCCCTTACTGCGGCCTAAAGGCTTGAAAGCGCTTGGAAAAGCACATTGGCCGTCGGAGCTTGAGGAACCCCCTGGCCCGAAGCCGCGCGCCTGATAGCACGCGACTTTACGGGCCGCAACCAAACCGGACCCTATAGAGCCATACGAGGTCATTTAAGCGGCCACCGGCGCGGGGGCCTCACGGCGGAACACCGCCGAGCCGCTGGCCACCAGATCGCCGTTCGCCGCGAGCAGCCGCGCGTGGGCGAAGACCAGGGTGCGGGTGGCCCGGTCGATCCAGGCCTCCGCCACGACCGGAGCCCCGGCGGCGACCGCGCGCCCGTAGTCCAGAGTCAGGGAGACCGGCTCCGCGCCCATGCCGGCGGCCGAGGCCAGCAGGGGCTCCAGCAGCGTGGCCGCAGGGGCGGAGCCGCCCGGGAAGGCGGCGTCTTGGCGAAGGGTGTCGGTCATGTGTGGCGCTCTCTTAAGGGCGCCTGAGCAAAAGAAAAAGGGCGCCGGAGAAATCCAGCGCCCTGAAGTTAGGCTCGACACAAATTAGGAGCGGCTGGGAGGCTGCGCCGCGAGCCGTGTCGGTCGGGACAAACGAGACAGCCGCCCATCCCGACCAATAGGATTTAGCGCTTGGCCAGTTGGGTCGAGGCGCCGGCGTTGCACGCGTCCAGCTTGCCGGCGTCCAGGGTCTTGGCGCCGACGCCGAAGGCGGCGATCGCCCCGACATTCTTGGCCACGACCTTGCAGGTCGAGGACGCGAAGGTCTGCGAGGTCGGGGCCGAGGCCACGCAGGCGTCGGCTTCACAGACGAAGATCGCGCCACCGGCGATGAACTTGGTCTTCTCGGCGACGGGGGCCGCCAGCTTGGCGGTGACCACGTCAGCGGCGAAGGCGCCGCCGGCGAAGGACAGAGTGATAGCAGCCGCGCAGGCGGCGGAAAGGGTTTGGAGCTTCATGGGAGCCCTCCAGCGTTTCGGGGAGAAAACAGATCCCCGAGGGAACCTGGCCGTCTGGACCGTGGGTCGCCTCGGGTATCCCCACCCTTGGCGCGCTCCGAACTAAGCAACGCTAAGATAACACTGTTAAGATTGGCGGCAATCGCTTTTTTCGCAACGCCGCTATGCGTAATTGCAGAGGTTAAGCGGCGGGGCCTGAAAGCGCCCCATTCATACCCCGTCAATCTTGTCGCGTGTTTGGTGCGGCTGGGCTATCAGTCGCCTCGAGCGGGACGACCCTTTCAGGACCAAACACCCTATGGCCAATGCGCAGTCGCCCCGTCGGGCCCCTCGCACACCCGCCCAAGCTGCTCTCTACTGGAGCGCGGTCATTGGCGTCTGGGGCCTGATCTTCCTGGTGGCCTTCTTCGCGGTGTTCGCGGTCGATCTCCCCGACACCTCCAAGCTGTACGACGTCAAGCGCCAGCCCTCGATCTCCTACCTGGACCGCTCGGGCGCCCTGGTGGCCGTGCGCGGCAGCCAGTACGCGCCGCCCGTGGACCTGGACAAGCTGCCGCCCTACGTGCCGAAAGCCTTCATCGCCATCGAGGACCGCTGGTTCTACTGGCACATCGGCTTCAACCCCTGGGGCATCATCCGCTCCACCCTCTATAATGTGACCCATCACGGCGGCCCCCTGCGCGGCGGCTCCACCATCACCCAGCAGCTGGCGCGCAACCTGTTCCTGACCGCCAACCAGACCTATCGCCGCAAGGCCCAGGAGCTGATCCTGGCCGTCTGGCTGGAGGCCAAGTTCTCCAAGAAGGAGATCCTCTCCCTCTATCTCAACCGGGTCTATTTCGGCGCCGGGGCCTATGGCATCGAGGCCGCCGCCCAGCGCTACTTCAACAAGCCCGCCTCCCAGCTGACCATCGGCGAGAGCGCCCTGCTGGCCGGGATGATGAAGGGGCCCTCGCGCTACTCGCCGGTCTCGGCCACCGACCGCGCCGCACGGCGCGCCACCATCGTGCTGGATGAGATGGTCCGCACCCGCGCCATCACCCCCGAACAGCGCGCCGAGGCCTTCAAGACCCCGGTCCGGGTCAACCCGGTGCTGGCCAATCAGCGCGCCCAGTACTTCACCGACTGGGTGGACGACCAGGTCCGCGCCCTGGTGGGCGAGCCCACCGAGGACCTGGTGGTGGAGACCACCCTGGACCTGCCGATCCAGACCGCCGCCGAACAGTCCCTGCGCCGCGGCGTCGAGGCGGGCAAGGCCCAGGGCGTCGGCCAGGGCGCGCTCGTCGCCATCGACGGCGAGGGTCGCATCCGCGCCTATGTCGGCGGCTCCTCCTATGCCGACAGCCAGTTCGACCGCGCCACCATGGCCCAGCGCCAGGCCGGCTCGTCCTTCAAGCCCTTTGTCTATCTCACCGCCATGGAACAGGGCCGCACGCCCGCCACCCCGGTCGTCGACGAACCCCTGAAGATCGGAACCTGGGAGCCGAAGAACTATACCGGCCGGTTCCTCGGCCCCATGAGCCTGCAGACGGCTCTGGCCCAGTCCATCAACACCGTGGCCGCGCGCCTGGCCAACGAGGTCGGCACCGGCAATGTGGCCGCAACGGCGCGCCGCCTCGGAATCACCTCCCACATCCAGCTCGACCCCTCGATGGCGCTAGGCGCCGTCGAGGTCAGCCCCATGGAAATGGCCCAGGCCTACGCCCCCTTCTCCAACGGCGGTTTCCTGGCCAAGGGCTACGGCATCGAGCGCATCCGCACCGCCAGCGGCAAGGTTCTCTATGACCACGGCGTCGACAAGGGTGCGCGCCGGGCCGTGATCGGCTCGCCGGCCCTGCAGTACATGAACCAGATGATGCGCCAGGTGATCACCAGCGGCACCGGGACCAAGGCCCGGGTCGCGGGCTTCGACATCGCCGGCAAGACCGGCACCACCAGCGACTACCGCGACGCCTGGTTCGTCGGCTACACCGGCGGCTTCGTCACCGCCGTCTGGGTGGGCCGCGACGACAACACGCCGATGAAGAAGGTCACCGGCGGCGGCGCCCCGGCCGGCATCTGGCACGACTTCATGACCGCCGCCCTGCCGCGCCTGAAAACCCAGCCCATCCCTGGCGGAACCCTGGCGCCGCCCCCGGTGGAGGCGCCGGCCCCCTCAGATCCCATCGGCGACCTGCTGTCGGGCGACGGCCCCAAGACCGAAGCCCCCGCCGAGAAGCCCGCGGAAGAGATTCCGTACTAGGAAGTTCCAACCACGATCGTCATCCCCGGGCCTGTCCCGGGGACCCATGATCTCCGTCTTCCCGCAGATCGCATCGGGCGCGCCGCGGCGTCTTGCTGACCTGCGGAGATCATGGCTGGCCGGGACAAGCCCGGCCATGACGAAAGAGAGTGAGGGAGTTCAGGCCCCGAAGGCGTGCAGCCTCGCGCCCTCGGCCCGAAGCCACGCGCGGTAGGGACGTTCGTCCCCCACCAGGGCCTTCACATGGGCCCAGAAGCGGGGGCCGTGATTGAGTTCCAGCAGGTGGGCGCACTCGTGGGCCACCACATAGTCGGCCACCTCGAACGGGGCCAAGGCCAGCCGCCAGCTGTAGCGGATCGAGGCGGGCTTACCGATCATGCCCGGCCGGCACGAGCCCCAGCGGCCGCGCGCATCCATCACCGTCACCGCCGGCATCTTGGCGCCCAGCAGCCCACAATAGTGGGCCGTGCGGTCGGCGAACACTTCCAGCGCGTGTTTCTTCAGCAGGCGCACGACGGCCCGCGCATAGGTCTCGCCCTCGCCGCGCGCCGCGATGCGGGCGGGCTCGTCCCCGGTCGCCGGGAAGAACCGCACCGGGTGGGTGGCGCGCTCCAGCCGGCACGGCTGACCGAACAGGTCGATCGTGACGCCCGGCGCGATGGACTGGCTCTGCGGCAGCTCGGCCAGGCGGGCGGCGATCCAGCCGGCCCGCTCGGTGGCGAAGGCCGCGGCTTCGTTCAGCCGCCGTACCGAGGGCGCGGTGGCCACCACCTCACGCTTGGTGCGGTCCAACCGCAGGGAAACCCGCCGCGCGCGGCTGTGGACTTTCAGGCGGACGACGGCCCCGGCCACATCCAGCCGGTCGCCATCGGCCAGGGGGCGGCCGAACAGGGACATGGCCCCTATCTAAGCTGCTTTTGGCGAGGGGCTAGCCCGTCGCGGTCTTAAGCCGCGTTGGCGGCGTCGCGGGTCTTTTCAAAGCCGGCTTCGGACTTGCGGATGAAGGCCCGCACCCGGGGATAGATCTCCTCGCGGAACCGGCGGCCGTTGAAGACCCCATAGTGCCCCACGTGCGGCTGGACGTAGTCCTGCTTGAACGCCTCCGGCAGACCCGAGCACAGGGTGTGGGCCGCCTGGGTCTGGCCGATACCGGAGATGTCGTCGTTCTCGCCCTCGACGGTAAGCAGCCCGATGTCGGTGATCTTGGCCGGCTGCACGGCACGGCCGCGATGGGTCAGCTCGCCCTTGGGCAGCAGGTAGGACTGGAACACATAGTCCACCGTCTGCAGATAGAACTCCTCGGGCAGGTCCAGCACCGACAGGTACTCATCGTAGAATTCCAGATGCTTCTCGGCGGCGTCGCCGTCGCCCTTCATCAGGTCTTCCAGATATTGCTTGTGGGCGTCCTGGTGCTTCTCGGCGTTCATCGACATGAAGCTGTAGAGCTGCACGAAGCCCGGATAGACCCGGCGGCCCAGGCCCGGATAGGGGGCCGGCACGGTGTCGATCATGTTGGACTTGAACCAGGCGAAGGGCTTTTCCTCCGCCAGCTTGTTGGTGACGGTCGGCGACAGCCGCGCATCGATGGGCGAGCCCATGAAGGTCATGGTGCCCGGACGGCAGTCCTCGTTGTCCTCGGCCATCAGGGCCGCGGCGGCCAGGACGGCGGGCCCCGGCTGGCAGACGGCCACGACGTGCGGGCGCGGGCCCAGCAGGCGCAGCATCTCGCGGATATGGTCCAGATAGTCGTGGAAATCGAAGCGGCCGGCGTGCAGCGGCACGTCGCGGGCGTTGGACCATTCGGTGATGAACACCTCGTGGTCCTGCAGGAAGGCCTCCACCGTGCCGCGCAGCAGGGTGGCGTAGTGGCCCGACAACGGCGCGACGATCAGCACCGCCGGCTCCAGGTCGCGGCGGCCGGCCTTACGCATGTCGGCCATGTTGCGGCTGAAGTGGGTGAGCTTCACCCAGGGGCTGGACCAGACCTCGGTCTGGGTGACCCGCACCGGCTTGCCGTCGATCTGCACCGAATCGACGTTCCAGACCGGGCGGCCATAGCGGCGGGTGAGGTTGGCGAACAGATCGGCGCCGGCGAAGATCCGCCGCCCCAGGTCGCTGTCCTTGGCCGGGTTGAGCGGCGACGACCAGAAATCCCGGGCGGCGCGGGCGGCGAACCGCAGCGGCGAGGCGGCGTAGTAGCCGGCTTCATACATCGTATAGAGCATGCGAGATCGTCCCGTTGTGCAATGCAGCATGCACGCTGAGGCTTAAGAGAGTCTACCCCTGTTGGGTTCCGCTATGCGGCGTGAAGACGCGGCCGAGCTTGCGCCTAACCGCCCCGCATCGCCGCTGACACCTGCGTCACCACCTCGTCGGGGCCGATGCCGAAGGGGATCACCCGGTCGAAGCGGCCCTTGGGGTCCATCAGATAGGCCGGCGTCGGGTGGTCCATCAGGTAGTCGGTCCCGGTCCCCACCTTGCGGTAGAAGGTGCGGTAGGCCTTGGCCGCCACCGCCACCTGGGCCGGCGTTCCGGTCAGGCCGATGGTCCCCTTCGGAAAGGCGTCGTTGGACAGATAGGTGGCCAGCTGGGCCGGGGTGTCGCGCTCGGGATCGACGCTGATGAACAGGAACTGCACATCCTTGGCCTTGGGCCCTAGCCGTTCCTGGGCCTGGGCCATCTCCACCATGGTGGTGGGGCAGACGTCCGGGCAGTAGGTGTAGCCGAAGAACACCACGCTCCATTTCCCCCGCAGGATCTTCTCGTCCACCGGCTTGCCGGTCTGGTCCACAAGCTGGAAGGGCCCGCCCACCAGGGACGTCGGCGGAGCCTTGAACACCCCCGTCTTCCAGGCCACGGCGCCCAGCAGGGCCAGGCTGAGGACGGTGCAGACGATCACGATCAGGTTGCGGCGGGGCATGGAAGAACCTTTTGTCTCGTCACGACGTGCGACTTGCACGATGCTCTGACCGGCATGGCGTCCGTCAAAACCACGACGCCGTCGGGGCCGGCTGCGGGCCTCGATAGGCAAAGCCCGGCCCAGGCGCAAGACGAGCTGGCCTGGGATATGCGCGGGGCCGGCGGGCGGCTGCGTATGCGCACCCTCGTCACTCTGCGCTGGACCCTGATCCTCGGCGAGGTGGCCATCCTGCTGGTGGGCGCCCTGTTCCTCGGGTTCAGGGCCCCCTACGCCATCTGCTTTGGCCTGATCGGCGCGGCGGCCTGGATTAACCTGCTCACCGGGGTGGCCTCGCCGGGCCAGAGGATGATCGCCGACTGGGAGGCCACCGCCCAGCTCGCCTTCGACATCGCCCAGATCAGCGTCCTGGTGTTCCTGACGGGCGGCTCGGGCAACCCCTTCATCCTCATGCTGATCGCGCCCATCGCCTTGGCGGCCGCGACCCTGCCCCTGAAGCCCCTGCTGATTCTCGGCGGCGCGGCGGTGGGGGCCTCCCTCGCCCTGGCCTTCTTCCACCTGCCCCTGCCCGTGCGAGGTCCAAACGTCAGCTTTTCGCTGATCTATATGCTCAGCAGTTCGGCGGCCAACGTGGCGGGAATCCTGGTGATCGCCAGCAGCGTCCGCCAGGCCGCCCAGGAATCGGCCCGCATGGCGCTCGCCCTCGACGTGACGCAAAACGTGCTGTCGCGCGAACAGCGGCTCTCGGCCCTGGGGGCGCTGGCCGCCGCCGCCGCCCACGAGCTGGGCACGCCGCTGGCCACCATCGCGATCGTCGCCAAGGAGATGGCCCGCGAGGCGCCCACCGCGCAGATCAAGGAGGACGCCGACCTGCTGATCGCCCAGGCCGCCCGCTGCCGCGAGATCCTGCGCCGCCTCACCGACGCCCCGGCCGAGGCCTCCGACGTGGTCCACGAGCGGATGAGCCTGCTGCAGCTGGTCCACGAGGTGATCGAACCCCATGCCGGGGTGAAGGGGGTGCGTGTCGAGGCCATCGTCACCGGCGCGGCCGGCGTCGCTTCCCCCGACATCTGGCGCATGCCCGAGGTGCTGCACGCGCTCACCTCCTTCGTGGAGAACGCCGTCGACTTCGCCACCTCCGAGGTGCTGATCACCGCCCGCTTCGATGCGCTGAGCGTCTCCATGGAGGTCCGCGACGACGGCCCCGGCTTCGCGCCCGAGGTGCTGGCCAAGCTGGGCGAGCCCTATGTCACCACCCGTCCGGGAGCGGAAGGATCGCGCACCGGGCACATCGGGATGGGGTTGGGATTCTTCATCGCCAAGACCCTGCTGGAACGAACCGGGGCCGCGGTGACTTTCCAGAATGGACGGCCGCGTGGCGCGGTGGTCTCGGCGCGCTGGACGCGCGCCCAGATCGAAGCGCCCCTGGCCTAGGATCTCCGGCTTTGGGCTTGCGCCGCGCGAAGAACGCGCGACATGATGCCGCAGAGAGCGAAGCTGCCGAACACCAATATTCAGGGTTGCGTAATGACCGATCTCTCCGCCGACATCGCCGCCCTGCCCGACAAGAGCCTGCTTGTGCTCGACGACGATGCGCCGCTGCGAACCCGGCTTGGTCGGGCCCTCGAGCAGCGCGGTTTCGAGCCGGTGCTGGTGGGCAGCGTCGCCGAGGCCCTGGCCGCGGTGCGCACCTTCGCCCCGGCCTACGCCGTCCTCGACATGCGGCTGGAAGATGGCAGCGGCCTGAAAGTGGTGGAGGCCGTCCGCGACGCCCGCCCCGACGCCAAGGTCATCATGCTGACCGGCTACGGCAACATCGCCACCGCCGTCCAGGCCGTGAAGTCAGGCGCGATCGACTACCTGTCGAAGCCCGCCGACGCCGATGACGTGGCCCGCGCCCTGCTGGCCCGCAAGGACGAGAGCCCGCCGCCGCCCGAAAACCCCATGAGCGCCGACCGCGTGCGCTGGGAACACATCCAGCGGGTCTATGAGCTCTGCGGCCACAATGTCTCGGAGACCGCGCGCCGCCTCAACATGCACCGCCGAACCCTGCAGCGCATCCTGGCCAAGCGCGCCCCGCGCTAGCCTTTTCGGCCTGGCCGCCTAGATAGGTCCTCTGTCCCGATCACGGGCGTGGAGTGACTGATGCGACAAGTTCCGATGCTGGCCGCCCTGGCCCTGACCGCCAGCCTCGTCGCCGGCGCAGCCTCCGCCGCCGTGACCCCGCCCAAGGTCAGCATCACCGACTACGCCCAGCTCAAGACCCCCCTGCCCTATCCCTATGACGAGGCCGCCAAGGCCGACGCCGACGTGGCCAAGGCCAAGGCCCGCGCCAAGGCGGCCCACAAGATCCTGATCATCGACCTGGGCGGCAACTGGTGCGGCGACTGCCGCATCCTGGCCGCCACCATGGACCTGCCCGAGATGAAGACCTGGGTCGCCCGCCACTTCGAGCTGGTCACCGTCGACGTCGGCCGCTTCGACAAGAACCTGCAGATCCCCGCCCGCTACGGCGTCACCAGCCGGCTCGAGGGCGTACCCGCCCTGCTGATGGTCGACCCGGCCACCGACAAGCTGCTCAACAAGGACACCGTCGCCTCCCTCGCCGACGCCCGCCACATGAGCCCCCAGGCCCTCGCCGATTGGCTGGCGACGTGGGCCAATTAGGAAGGTCGTCACGCGTTCAGCGTCTCGTAGAGGTCAAGCCACTGCGGGTTCATCTTCTCGATCAGGTCGATCTTCCACGCCCTCCGCCAGCGCTTGATGCGCTTCTCCGTAGTGATGGCGTCGTAGATGCTTGAAAACGTCCCATACCAGACGAGCCGTTTGACGCCATACTTGGAGGTGAAGCCGGGTGTCCGGCCCTCGCGATGCTGGTGGACTCGGCGTGATAGGTGAGCCGTGACGCCAGTGTACAACGTGCCGTTGCGACCGCTGGCAAGGATGTAGCGTAGGAGCTCTGCTCCATGGCTCTCCCCTTTTCACGTCATCCCGGCCGCAGCGAAGCGGAGAGCCGGGACCCAGGGGCGGAGTGCTGGGCCCCTGGGTCCCGGCTCGGCCTGTCGGCCGTCCGGGATGACGTGGTTTTGTTTAAGCCTCCAGCAAGGTCCCCACGCCCCCCGCCGCCCGTAGCGCCGCGAGCCGGGCGAAGGCGATGGTCAGGGCCTTGCGCCGGGCGCCGGCCAAGGGAACGCTGGGCGCCTCGCGCAGCACCGCGCCGCCGAAGCCGTCGCAGACCACCAGGCCCGGCTCCTCGGGGAGGATGTCCCGCGGAAACTCCGGGGCCACGGCGAAGGCGAAGGCGTCGCAATAGGGCATGTACTCATGCCACTTGCGGTCCACCCGGAAGTCCTCGACGCCGGACTTCACCTCGAGGATCAGGATGTGGCCCTTGCGCGACAGGGCCATCAGGTCGGCGCGCCGCCCATTGGGCAGGGTCACCTCCGCCAGGGGCGCATAGCCCAGGTCGATCAGCAGCCGGGCGGCCCCGCGCGTGACGGCGGTGGTGATCTCCGGGCGCGTGATGGTGACGATGACGTCCATGCCCAAGTCTTGTTCCGGCTTCGTTCCGGAATCAAGACCCTCGGCGCTAGTTCCGCGCCGGCGTCGGGAATTCCAACCGGCTGACGTCGTAGCCCAGGGACTTCACCCGGGCCACGGCCTGGGACTTGGCGCTCGCGCTCAGGATCGGGCGCTGGGACATCAGCCACATGTACCGGCCGTTGGGGGTGCCCAGGATCAGCCAGTCGCTCTTGTGGTCCAGCACCCAGTATTCCTGGCTCAGCATGCCGCCGAAGAAGCTCATCTTGATGCGGGCGTTGGTCTTGGGATCGATGACCTTGGCCTTGGCCTTCCACTCGGTGGCCGGCGCCGCCAGCGTGCCCTTGTGGCAGGCCTGGACCACCGAATAGCCGTCGCCGGTGCGCACCCAGTCCGAGGTGCCGCCCTGGCAATCCTTCTGGGTGTTGTTGGGCAGGCGGGCGACCTCGTACCAGCGGCCCGTCATCTTGGTCAGCTCGATCTTGTCGGCCGGCGGGGCCGGCGCGGCCATGGCGGGCGCGGCGCCCATCAGGGCGGCGGCGGCGAGCAGCAGAGGGGCCAAGGAACGCATGGTCGTCATCGCTAACCGTTACCCGCCGATTGTGAAATTTAAAACGCCCCCGGCGCGAACCGGAGGCCTGCACGTTCAACAGCACGAATTAGACCATTGCACGGCAGCTAAACCGTACAGAACGCTCACTTTCCGCGACAAAACGCCCCGTCGCGCCGACCAGGACCTCCGCCAGGCGTCCCACAATCGGACGCGCAGGCTCAGCCCTTGGTCGCCAGCACGTCGAAGCGGTAGTGGGCCGTGAAGCGCCCCGGATCGACCTGGAACGCCACCGCGTAGCCAAAGTCCTCCAGCACGCCGCGCAGGTGGTCGCGGCTCCACCAGGTCCCCAGGGCCTCTTCGCCGGCCGCGCGGGCCCGCTCGAACGCCGCCCAGCGTTCCGGCGTGTCGTAGAAGGCCGTCAGCCGCGCCACGTCGGGAACATCGGTGAAGACCAGCCTTGTCTCGCCTCTTGCGAAGGCCTCGATGTTGCCCAGCAGCCCCCGCAGCATGGCCTCGTCGAAATATTGCAGCCCCTGGTTCATCACCACCTTGTTGAGGCCCGGCGGCGGAAAGTCGCCTGGCCCGATCTGCTCGGCGCTGCGCTGATGATAGGTGACGTTGGCGCCCGCATAGTCCCGCCGCGCCACCGCGATCAGCTCCCGCGAATAGTCGATCCCCACCACGGCCGCGCATCGCTGCGCCAGCCGCACCGTGATCAGCCCGTTGCCGCAGCACAGGTCGGCCAGCACGTCGCCCGCCTGCAGATCCAGCGCATCCTCAATGGCCCCCACCAGCCGGTCCATCTGAGCGGCGTCGATGGGCTTGCCCCCCACCGTGCGGCCCACCTGCACCAGGGCGTCATCGGCCAACGGCGCGCCGCCGTCCCAATGGCGCCGCCAGTCGCGGTCGGTCGGCAGGGTGTCAGGCATGGACATCAACTCACGGTTCGGGGCGGCCTATCGGTGGCGGATTCGCAGGGCGGCGCCCGATTGACGGCCTGTCGTGATTATAGCACAGCGGTCGGCCCCGGGTCCTGAGGCGCCGGCCCTGGAACTCATGCCCGATCAAGGCCTTCAGGGCACGGTGGAAACGAAATCGGAGGATGGAGTTGTTCAGCTACTTCCGGGAATTGCTCGACACAAAGCTGCTCTCGCCTCACGGATTTTGCCTGTTATGGCGACCGGAGCTGCTGTGGACCCATGTTGTCTCCGACGCCCTGATCGGCCTGGCCTACATGACGATCCCGCTGTCCCTGGGAGTCATCCTGCACAGACGAAAGGACGTTCCCTTCGGCCTGGTGGCCTGGTGCTTCGTGCTGTTCATCGCCGCCTGTGGTTTCACCCACTTCATGGCCATCTGGACGCTTTGGCATCCAGACTACGGCGCCGAGGCCCTGTTGAAGGCCGCCACGGCCATCGTGTCGGTCTTTACCGCCCTCATCCTGTGGAAGCTGGTCCCCTTCGCCGTCAGCCTTCCGTCCCCGGCTCATCTGCAGCGCGCCAACGCCGACCTGGAGCAGATGCTGGCGGAGCGGGACATCGCGCTGGCCAGCCTGAAGGCGGAGAGCGAACGCCGGGCCCGCGCCGAGGAGGCGCTGCGGCAGGCCCAGAAGATCGAGGCGGTGGGACAGCTGACCGGCGGCGTTGCGCACGACTTCAACAACCTGCTGACCGTCATCATAGGCGGGCTCGACACCATTCGCCGCAATCCCGACGGCGACCCCGCCCGCTTGAAGCGGGCCGCGGACATGGCGCTGCAGGGCGCCCAGCGTGCCGCCGGCCTCACCGCCCGGCTGCTGGCCTTCGCCCGGCGTCAGCCGCTTAACCCCACGCGCCTGCAGATCAACGCCGTGGTGCGCGACCTCACCGACCTGCTTCACCGGACGCTCGGGGAACAGGTGGAGCTGGAGACCGTGCTGTCGTCGCGGGTCTGGGTCATCGAGGCCGACCAGAACCAGCTTGAAAGCGCCTTGGTGAACCTCGCGGTCAACGCGCGCGACGCCATGCCGGAAGGCGGGAAGCTCACCATCGAGACCGACAACACCGAGCTTGACGAACGCTATGCGGAGACCGACGCCGAGGTGATCCCCGGGCAGTACGTCGTCGTCGCCGTCAGCGACTGCGGTGAGGGCATGAGCAAGGAGACCCTGGACCGGGTCTTCGAGCCGTTCTTCACCACCAAGGAGGTCGGCAAGGGTACGGGACTGGGATTGAGCATGGTCTACGGCTTCGTCAAGCAGTCCGGCGGCCACGTGACCATCTATAGCGAGCCGGGGATGGGAACCACGGTCAAACTCTACTTCCCACGCTTCTACGGAGAGACCGAGGCGATCGAGGCGATCCCTGAGTCCGCCATGCCCCGCGGGACGCTGGAGGACATTGTTCTTGTCGTCGAGGACAACGACGAGGTGAGAAGCTTCAGCACCGAGGCCCTGCGGGACCTCGGCTACGGCGTTCTCGAAGTGGCCGACGCCGAGGCGGCTCTGGAGATCCTGCGCAGCGACGCCGAGATTTCGCTGCTGTTCACCGACGTCGTGCTGCCCGGCAAGAGCGGCCGGGTGCTGAGCGACATGGCCAGGACCATTCGCCCCGACCTGCCCGTGCTGTTCACCACCGGCTACTCGCGCAACGCCATCGTCCACAACGGTCGCCTCGATCCCGGCGTGCAGCTGCTGGGCAAGCCCTTCACCACCGCACAGCTGGCCACCCGGGTCCGCGACGTCCTCGACAAGGGCTCTAAATCAAAAAGTTAGAGCCGCGGGCCGGCCTGGGCGGCGCGGCCCGCCCGCCATCTCAGGCCTGCGCCTTCACCCAGCGCCGAACCCGCGTCTCCAGCACCGGCAGCGGCAGGGACCCGGCGCCCAGCACCACGTCATGGAACGCCCGCTGGTCGTACTTGGCGCCCAGCGCGCTCCGCGCCTGCGCCCGCAGCGCCAATATCCGCGACTGCCCCACCATATAGGCGCAGGCCTGTCCCGGCGTGACGAAGTAACGGCGGATTTCCGAGGCGATCTTGCCCACCGGCTGCGGCGAGTTGGCGGTGTAGAAGGCCGTGGCCTTGTCCTCGCTCCAGCCCTTGGCGTGGATGCCGGTGTCCACTACCAGCCGGATCGCCCGCCAGATCTCGCGGCCCAGCCGCCCGAAGTCGCTGTAGGGATCGGTGTAGAACCCCACCTCCTTGGCCATGCGCTCCACATAGAGCCCCCAGCCCTCGGCGTAGGCCGCGTAGCCGTACTGGGTGCGGAACACCGGCAGGCCGCGGGTCTCCTGAGCCAGGGAGATCTGCAGGTGATGCCCCGGCCAGCCCTCGTGATAGGCCGTGCCCTCGATCTCGTAGAGCGGCGTCGCCCGGGTGTCGGCCAGGTGCACGTAGAAGACGCCGGGCCGCGAGCCGTCCGGCGCGCCGGAGCTGTAGTGCGCCGCTCCGCCGGCCTCCTCGCGGAACGCCTCCACCCGCCTGACCACCAGGTCAGCCTTGGGCAGCCGCCCGAAGAACTCCGGCAGCCGCGCCTTCATGCCCGCCAGATAGCCCGCCGCCAGTCCAAGGTACCTGGCCCGGCCGGCGTCGTCGTTGCTCACATAGAACCGGTCGTCGGTCCGCAGGGCGACGAAGAAGTCCTCCAGCGTCCCTGAGAACCCGATCTTGCCTTTCAGCGTCTCCATCTCGGCCCGGATGCGCGCCACCTCCGACAGGCCCAGCGCATGGATCTGATCGGCGCTCATGTCGGTGGTGGTCTGCTGGCGCAGCATGGCCTGGTAATAGGCCGCCCCGTCCGGCAGGGCGCCGGCCCCCTGCGGCAGCGCCGAAGCCGCCCCCCGATCCGCCGCCAGCCAGGCGCCGACGCGGTCATAGGCGGGCTTCATCGCGCCCGTCATGGCCGCCGCCGCCCCAGCCACGAAGCCGGCCTCCTGGGCCCCATCGATCTTGCCCGCCGCGCGCAGAGCCGCCGCCTTGGCCTTGGCGTCGGCGAACAGGGCGGAGTCCGCGCCGGCGTCGAAGGGCGCACCCGTCGTCAGCCGCGTCACCTCGTCGCGCGACTGGTCATAGGCAAAGCGCGGCATCCGCACGCCCTCCGCCGCCGCGGCCTTGGCCTTGTCCAGCTCCACATCCATCGCCGGCCCGATGGCCGACAACCGGGCCACATAGCCCGCCATGTCGGCGGCGCTATCCACCCGATGGGTGTTGATCATGAAGTTCGGCAGGCCGGTGTGCGGCCCATTGCGGTCGAACACATAGCCATGCCCCCGCCAGCGATAGGCCTCCTCGGCCCGCGCCAGGGCTAGGACCCAGATGTCGTAGGACGTCCGCGCGTCCTCCCCCAACTTGCCGGGATCGAACCGCCGCTTCATCCCCGCCACGCTGCCGCGCCGCCAGTCCAGCCGCGCCTTCAGCCCCGCCTCGCTGCGGTCGGTGAGTTTGTCGTTGGCGGTCTTGCGCCCCAGCCGCGTCAGCCGCTCCGGCTCCAGGGCCAGTTCAGCCTCGAAGGCTTCGTCCAGATAGGCGGTCAGCGCCGCGTCGAGATCGCCAGCCGGCGCCGCGAAAGCGCCCGACGCCACCGCCGCGCCCGCGACACCTAGTCCGAAGCCACGTCGCGAAAGGTGCATGGGGGGAAACTCCTGCCCGATTTGAGGACCGACCCTAGTCGCCCCCCGACACGACGAAAAGCACGCACCGGGGCGACGCGCGTCCTTCTCCCCTTGCGGGAGAAGGTGGCCCTGCGGAGCAGGGTCGGATGAGGGGTCGTTAGACCTATCGGGTTAGGGCTTATGAGCATGCGCGGAGAGGGGAGAGCGACCCCTCATCCGACCGGTCGCTGACCGGCCACCGTCGAGAGCGAGCCGGGCTACTTAAGCCCGGCTATGGAGTTCGCCAACGATTTGGCGAACTCCCGCTCTTGACCCCGCAAGGGGAGAAGGAAGATCGAGGGCCAACCCATCCGGGACCCGCCTACGCCCCCTCTTCCGCCAAAGTATGCGCCACCACCGCATTCGCATGCCCATGCCCCATCCCATGCTCGGTCTTCAGCATGGCGACGAGCTCCATATGCTTGGCCGGCAGCCGCCCCCGCACCAAGGCCTTCCACTCGGCGATCGGCCGCCCGTAGGTCTTCTCGATGGACGGAAAATAGGACGCGGGGCCTTTGATCTTCTCTTCAGCCATGGGGTGATCCTCCTTATGGGTCCTCAAAGGACGAACGGAGAGCGGCGCGTCCGACAAGGACGGCCCATCGGCTTTTGAGTTCAAGGCGGCCAGCTTGTGTAATTACAAATCTATAATTATATGGAGGCCATGACCAGCGTCCGATTTGAATGGGACGAGGCTAAAAACCTCTCAAATCAGCGCAAGCATGACGGTGTGAGCTTCGAGGACGCCCGGCAGGTATTTCAGGATCCGCTGCACATCTCTGTGCAGGACCGCATCGAGGGTGGCGAACAACGTTGGCAAACCGTTGGGGCGGTCCAGGGCGTCTTGATCCTACTGGTGGCGCACACGGTCACGGAGCAAGACGCCGACGGCGGATCGGTCGAGATCATCCGTATCATTTCAGCGCGACGGGCCACGCCGCGAGAGAGGCGACGCTATGAAAACGAAGCTTGATAAGGCGGAAACCCCGCCGGCTTTGACCGACGCGCAGCGCGAGCACCTGGCCGAGTTGGCGGCGCTGCCTGACGAGTCGATCGACACCCGCGACATCCCCGAGCTGTCCGACGAGGCATGGGCCGCCGGCGTCCGTGGGCGCTTCTATCGGCCCGTAAAGCAGCAGATCACCGCCCGCGTCGACGCCGACGTGCTGGATTGGCTCAAGTCGCAGGGAAGGGGCTATCAAGGCCGCCTCAACGCCATTCTGCGGCGGGAAATGCTGGCATCGCTCAAGCAGGCGCGCCGGGCGTAAACAAGGGCGCAATGCTGGCGGCCAGGAAGGCGAGAGGTGTCGCCTACAAGCCGCAGTTCCCGACTTCACAGTCGGGGTTAGCGGATGTTGGAATTCCTCCCTACCGCCTCAAAGCCTCCCGGCCACCACTTCACCTGCCAAGTCTGGCGCCCCAATCAGTCGGTCATGGGCCGTATGGGAGCTCGTCGGCTAGGAGTCCCTGCTCAGAGAGAGTCGAGGTCACTATGGAAGAGACAACCGCACCGAAGAAGTCGGCTCGCATCCGCGCTGACGAGATCAAGGCCTTTCGCTGCAAGAACCTGATCGCTGTCCTCGAGAACCCGAGCGACTTGAGAAACATCGGGACTGTGATCCGGAACGTGAACGCCCTCGGCGTCGAGAAAATCTATGTGGTCGATCCGCGCCGGTCCCTTGCCGATGATTGGCAGGAGTTGCGCACCGGGAAGAAGCTTTCTGGCACATCTGCCTCCGCGGTGAAGTGGACGTTTGTGAAACGCTTCGACAGCACTGACGAATGCTTCGACTATCTTGAGAAAAAGCACTTCAAATCGATCGTCACCTCACCGCACGTGAAGGGCAAGGCGAGCATTTTCCTGGACGAAGGCGACTACACTACCCACGCCAAACTCGCGGTCTGGTTCGGCAGCGAAGCGGTGGGGATCAGTGATCGAGCCGTCGAGCGGGCGGAAACGTGCGTTTCAATTCCAATGTTCGGCATGATCGAGAGCCTCAACCTTGGAACAAGCTCGGGCATTGTCCTCTATGAGGTCGCCAAGCAGAGGCGCGCCTATCAGGCGAAATATCGATTGCGCGACCAGCGGGGCGCCCGGGCCACGCCACTGCCGACTGTGATCGCCCCGAAGGTCTCGTAAACGTCCGCAATGGGTGGCTTTTCACCCCTTGGGACAGACGCGCCGGCCTACCCCCGCCTTGCCGCCTCGATCCTCGCCACGTCGATCTTCTTCATCGTCATCATCGCCTCGAACACCCGCTTGGCCACCGCCGGGTCGGGGTCGGACATGGCCTGGTTCAGCTGGCGCGGGGTGATCTGCCAGGAGAAGCCCCAGCGGTCCTTGCACCAGCCGCACTGGCTCTCCTGCCCGCTATTGCCGACGATGGCGTCCCAGTATTTGTCGGTGTCGGCCTGGCCGTCGGTCTCCACCACGAAGGAGACCGCCTCGTTGGGCTTGAAGAGGGGGCCGCCGTTGAGGCCCATGAAGGCCTGGCCGAGCACGGTGAACGCCACCGTCAGCTCGGCGCCGGCCTTGCCGTCGGGAAAGTCGCTAGGCGCCTTCGCGGCGGGTCCGACATGGCTGTCGGGGAACAGGCCGGCGTAGAAGTCGGCGGCCTGCCGGGCCTCGCCGTGGTCGAACCACAGGCAGGTGGTGAACTTGGCCATCGTCTTGCTCCTGATTGTTTCTGATCCAAGGACGAACGGCGCGCGCGGTTCCCGACAGGTCCGAGGTCTAGCCCTCCCCCCACATCCTCAGAAGATTGCCGATGGCGTTGTCGATACGCAGGCGGGGGTCGCCCTCGGGCAGTTCGTCCCGCGCGCGCTCGAGCTCGAACAGCAGATCCCGCTGGTCGGCGCGCCGGACCTGGCTCTGCACCCATCCCACGCAGGCCAGCCGCACCCCGTCCGTCACCGGTGTCACCTCATGCAGCTGTCCGGTGGCATAGAGCACCACCGACCCGGCCTCCGGCCGGAAGCTGCGCTCGCCGTCCCGCCCCAGCAGCCGCAGCGCGCCGCCTTCATAGGCGGCGGGGTCGGAGAGAAACACCGTGAAGCTCAGGTCCGTCCGCAATGGCCAGCCATGCTCGTCGGTCATCGTCGCGGCGTCGGCGTGCAGGCCGTAACGCTGACCCGGGACATACCGGGAGAACATCAGCCGCGACCACCGGGCCGGCCGCGCCAGGGCCTGGAAGGTGGGATGGCCCTCAAGGGCGAGCCTCACCGAGGCGGCAAGTTCGGCGACCTGGGGATCGTCGCCGCGCGCCTGTTGGTTCAGCTTGACCCGGCGCGCGTCGGGACCGGCGGTGGCCCGTCCGTCCCGATAGGGCGCCTCGGCCAGCCCCTCGGTGATGCGCGCCACCTCGGCGGCGCCCAGGATGTCGGTCAGCACGATCATCGCATCCTCACGTCACGCCGCCCGGTCGCCAACGGGGCCTCTGCAGCGAGAGCGCCCTGGAATCGCCGCGCTCGCACACCATATTGGCGACTGCGGACCGGGCCCCTCTGGCGGCGCACATTGTGCGTTGTGATGTCGGACGCAACACGTTCAAGCGTGAGGCCCCGTCTATCCAAGCGGTTTGCCTCAGTCGACAAAGAGGAAATCGCAATGCCCCTGCTCCTATGTCCCAACGACAACAGCTCGATGAACACGGTGGACCGCGCCGGCGTGCAGTTTGACATGTGTCCCACCTGCCGAGGCGTGTGGCTGGACCGCGGCGAGCTGGAGAAGCTGCTGGCCGGCGCCGTCGACGACGCCCCTGCCGCTCCGCCCCAGGCGGCCTTCCGCCAGGCCCCGCCCCCCGCCCAGCCGCCCGGCCAGCCCTGGGGCTACGGAGAGCGAGGCGAACGCGGCGAACGCGGCGAACGCGGCGAACGCGGCGAACGCGGCGAATATGGGGAGCGCGGTGAGTACGGCGAGCGCGGCCACGGCGGTTACCACAAGAAGCGTTCGATCTTCGACATCTTCGACTGACCCCGGGCGGCACGACGCAAGACGCCCGCCGGGGGGACCGGCGGGCGCTTCACGGTCATCCCCTCCCAGGTCGGGGAGGGCGGGCCGCTACTCCGCGGCGATGGAGATCGACTGGGCGATGCGGTCCTTGAAGTTGATCTCCTGCAGGTAGGCGATGCCTTCCTCGGCGATGTCGTCGCCGACCATGCGGTCGCCCTCGGCCTTCAGCTCCTCCAGGTCCACATAGATGGCGTAGAAGGCCCGCGTCCGCTCGGTGATGATGCCGGCGTTCAGCAGGGTCTTCACCAGCACGCGGAAGATGTTGGACTGTTCCTTCATGTCCTCGCGGCGGGTCTCGTCGTTCATGTTGGCGGCCATCTCGGCGATGACGCGGTCGGGATCGAGGCCGAACTCCTCATAGAGGTCGCGCTGCTGGGTGGGCGCCACCAGGTTGAACAGCAGGGTCTGGAAGCAGTGGGCAGCCCAGGTCTCGATGATCTCGTGCTCGGCTTCGCTCAGGTGCGGGATGGTCCGGTCGGCCCAGATCTTGCCGAACTTGTGGTGGAAGGCCTCGTCGGTCATCACCAGCTGCATCAGCTTCTTGCCGAGCGGGTCGTTGATATTGTTGAAGAAGGTGGCGAAGGCGCCCATCGCCAGGCCCTCCACCAGCATCTGCATGCCGATGATCTTCTTGTAGACTTCCGGGCTGCCGATGATGTCGATCAGCAGGGCCTTCAGGGTGGGGCCGGCTTCCACCGGGCGGCCCCAGCGGGCCTTGATGTACTTGGCGAAGGCCGTGACGTGGCGGGCCTCTTCGCGGGTCTGGTTGGCGGCGTATTCCTGCGCCCCCTGGTCCAGCAGCACGTGGCACAGGCTGGCCGACAGGTTCAGCGCGCCTTGCTCGCCATGCAGGATCGAGGAGAAGGACCGCAGCGCCGACTGGTTGGCGAACCGCACGCGGGTCTTCCAGTCGGTGAGGTGGTTGGAGACATAGTCCGTGCCCAGGGAGATGATCATGTTCTCCGGCAGGAGCATCTCGTTCTCCATGTCGAAGGGCTCGTCGAAGTCGATGTACTTCTTGTCGAGCGGATCCCAGAAATGGTCGTGGGTGGCCGAGATGATCTTGTCGAAGGCGGTGGACCGATTGCCGTAGCGGTCGAGGTCCAGCATGGACTCAAAGTCGTCCGGGGCCACGGCCTCGTAGATGATGTCCTTGGTGATATTGCCGTCGGCGGCCATGGGCTCTGCTCCTGCGGGACGCACGCTGGCGCCCGGTTTCCTCGTTGGAGCGACGATCACCCGCAAACCTTACGGAGTCAATAAAGATGACGGGGGCGTCACTTTTAAGAACCCACCCCTCTGATCGTCATGGCCGGGCTTGTCCCGGCCACCCATGATCTCCGGGGTTCAGCAACGATCAGCGGCGGCGTCGCGCAATCTGCGGGAAGGCGGAGATCATGGGTCCCCGGGACAAGCCCGGGGATGACGGTTGAGGGGGGAGAGCATCGCCCCCAAATCCGCTCATCCCGGCGCAGGCCGGGACCCAGATTCACCCAGTGCGTTTGGACGTGATCCACTTGTTCGTGTGGTTCGTGTGGTTCGTGGACAATCTGATGGGCCTCGCGGCGGGGCGACCGGAAGAGTTGGAACCGCAAACCACACGAACGGGACTTTGCTCGAGAGCCGGAGATGGATCTGGGTCCCGGCCTGCGCCGGGATGAGCGGATGGGGGGTGACACCTGCGCGCGTCCTCATCCGACCGCGCTCGCCCCCAAGGGTGGCTGAGCCTCAATCCCCCTCGATCGCGTCGATGTCGTCATCCGACAGCCCGAAATGGTGCCCGATCTCGTGGACCAGGACGTGACTGACCAGTTCGGCAAGCGTCACGTCGCCGCGGTCGACCCACTCATCCAGGATCGGCCGGCGGTAGAGGAAGATCATCGAGGGCTGGGGAGAGGGATCGAACAGGGTCCGCCGGCCGATGTCCACGCCCTGATAGAGCCCCGTCAGTTCGAAGGCGTCCTCGATGCCCAGTTCATCGAGCACCTCCTTGGCCGCGAAGTCGTCGACCCGGAAGATTACGTCCCCGGTCATCTTGCGGAAATCGTCCGGCAGGGCGGCGAAGGCCGCCTCGGCCAGGGCCGCGAGGTCGTCGAGGGAGGGGGCCAGGCCGCTGGCGTCGGGGGCGTCACTCATCAGGCATGATGATATGCGGCGCCTCGGGGGGCCGTGTCTCGAACAGACCGATATCCAGCGGCTGCTGCGGCTTGAACGCCCGCATCGGCTGGCGGGCGAGCGCGTTCAGGGCCTGATAGTCCATGGGGTCGCGGGCCTTGCGCCGGGCGTCGCGGGCCTGGGGGCCGTCGGCCGCCTTCACCGCCGAGCCGAGCCGCCAGTAGCTCACCTGCAGCCGCCAGACGGTGCGCGGCGCAGGCTTGGGCTGGGGCCAGCGGCGGCCGTCCTGCATCAGCGGGGCCACCGGCGCGGGGGGCCTGCCGTCGATCGCCTCGGCCAGCCGGCAGT
Organism: Phenylobacterium glaciei; assembly: GCF_016772415.1. Taxonomy (NCBI): domain Bacteria; kingdom Pseudomonadati; phylum Pseudomonadota; class Alphaproteobacteria; order Caulobacterales; family Caulobacteraceae; genus Phenylobacterium; species Phenylobacterium glaciei. The sequence goes on along the minus strand of NZ_JAGSGD010000003.1, from coordinate 60,319 downwards.
AGCGGTCCTCGGGCGCCAGGACCACGCTCCGGCCCGGCCGCTCGTCCTCCACCCGGCCGGCATGGGCGTCGAGCGCCGCCTCGCGGCTGGCATAGGGCGGCCCCACCGGCTCGGTGACGAAGACCACGGCCTGGCCCGCCGCGCCCACGGCCTCGCGTTCGCGCGCCGCCCGGGCAAGCGGCGCCTTCAGGGCGGCCGCCGCGTCGGGCGCCACCGGATAGAGGATCGCGGTCATCCTTGGATTATCGCCGAACTGGGCCCGAGCGCCTATGTTCGATCCTGATGATTCGACAGGCAAAAGCACCAACGTCGCAGGCGGCGCGATGAGCGAGCTGGACCTGATCCTGTCCGCCGCCGCCGGCGCCGTGCTGCTGGCCATCTGCGCCACCCTCTGGGCGCTGGCCCAACGCCGCCAGTCCGACGAGAAACTCGACACCCTGCGCCTCAAGATCGCGGGCCTGGAGGCCGGCGCCGAGGCGGCGCAAGCCTCGGCCGAGGCCTTCGATTCCGCCCTGCTGGCGGTCGAGGACGGCCACGCCCTGCTGGCCTCGGGGGAAGAAAGCCTGGCCGCCTGCATCTCCGCCCTGGGCCTGGCCGACGGCGATCCGCAGCACGTGGTCGCCGCCCTGATGCGCGCCGACCCCGACCATGCGCGGCGCCTGCGGGCCCTGTTCGAACGCGGCGAGGCCTGCGCCTTCGAGGTCCAGGGGCCGCATGGCGTCGTCGCCGTCGAGGGCCGGGCCGCCGGGGCGCTCGCCTGGCTGCGGCTGTCGGCCGTGGTGGGGGAGGACGCCGGCCTGCCCACCGCCCCGCGCTTCGCCGCCTTCCTGGACGCTCGCGCCACGCCCGCCTGGATCGCCGCCGCCGACGGCAGCCCGGTCTGGGTCAACGCCGCCTGGCTGGCCGCCGTCGACGCCGCCAGCCTGGACGACGCCGCCGCCAAGGGCCTGAGCTTCGACAAGGCCGCCGATGCGCTGGCCGCCGAGGCCGCCAACCTGGGCCAGAAGCGCGAGGCCCTGCGCTGGTCCTCCTTCGCGGGACGTCGGCGCGCCTTCCAGATCACCGCCCAGCCGCTGGAAGGCGGCGGCGTCGGGGTCTGGACCGAGGACGTCAGCGAACTGGAGGAACTGCGCGAGGCGCTGAAGCGCCACGTCGAGGCCCATGACGAGACGCTCAACCACATCGCCGACGCGGTCGCCATCTTCTCCAAGACCAAGCGGCTGATCTTCCACAACACCGCCTTCGCCGCCCTCTGGGGCCTGGAGCCCGCCTGGCTGGCCGAGCGCCCCACCCACTCCGAGATCCTCGACCGCCTGCGCCAGCGCCGCCGCCTGCCCGAGACCGCCGACTACACCAAGTGGAAGGCCGCCGAGCTCGACCGCTACGAGGCCCTCGACGCCAGCCCCGACGACATGTGGTCGATCCCCGACGGCCGCACGCTGAAGGTCGGCCGCCAGGTCCACCCCCTGGGCGGTATCGTCCTGCTGTTCTCCGACATCACCGGCGAGCTGCGGCTGAAGGCCCAGTACAACGCGCTCATCCAGGTGCAGCAGGCCACCCTGGACAAGCTCAACGACGCCGTGGCGGTGTTCGGCGCCGACGGCCGCCTGCGCCTGCACAACGAGGCCTTCGAGCGCTTCTGGAACATCACCCCCCAGCAGCTGGACCTGGCCCACGACTTCGAGGGCGTCGTCGAGCTCTGCATCCCGCGCCTGCATGACATGGGCTTCTGGCGCGAGCTGAAGGGCCGCGTCGCCGACACCGACCCCGCCGCCCGCGCCCCCATCTCCGGCGAGGTGAAGACCTCCGACAGCCGCATCGTCGTCTATCAGTCGCGCCCCCTGCCCGACGGCGCGACCCTGATCGCGTTTGGCGATGTCACCGACGCCCGCAAGCTGGAGAGCGCCCTGGCCGACCGGTCCGCCGCCCTGGCCGAGACCGAGCGGCTGAAGCGCGACTTCGTCGGCAATGTCTCCTATGAGCTGCGCACCCCGCTCACCACCATCATCGGCTATTCCGAACTGCTGGAGCGCTCGGGCGAGAACCTGTCGGAGCGCGGCCGCGGCCACGCCGCCGCCGTCCGCTCGGCCGCCACCCAGCTGGCCCGCTCCATCGACGACGTCCTCGACATGGCCCAGATCGACGCCGACGAGATGGCCCTGGACCTGGAGGACGTCCACGTCGCCCAGCTGCTCAATGACGCCGCCGCCCGCCGCGCCGACGAGGCCGCCGCCGCCCAGGTGGTGGTGAAGGCGGAGTATCCCGACGACATCGGCGTCATCCGCGGCGACATCAAGCGCCTGGCCCAGACCCTCGACCACCTTACCGAGAACGCCATCCGCCAGACCCCGCCCGAGGGGATCGTCACCATCTCCGCCCGCCGGGCCCTGGGCGAGATCCAGCTGCAGGTGTCCGACACCGGGCGCGGCATCCCCTTCCACGTCCAGGCGCACATCTTCGACCGCTTCGTGGGCCGCGAGCGGGGCGGCCCGGGCCTGGGCCTGGCCCTGGTGAAGTCCCTGGTGGAGCTGCACGGCGGCTGGGTGGCCCTGGAGAGCGAGCCCGGCGCCGGCGCTACCTTCACCTGCCACCTGCCCGAGGAAGCGCAGGGCGCGGCCGGTCATCCCGAGTTGGGCTTCTAAACTCACCCAACCCCCTGCTAGTCTGGTCCCAACCAGAAATCACATCAGGGGACGAGACATGATCAAGACCAGGATTACCGAGATGTTCGGCGTCGAGACGCCGCTGATCATGGGGGGCATGACCGGCGTCGGCTACGCCCGCCTGGTGGCCGCCGTCGCCAACGCCGGCGCGCTCGGCTTCATCACCGCCCACCATTCCAACAACAAGCAGGAGCTGCTCGAGGAAATCGAGCTGTGCCGCAGCCTGACCGACAAGCCGTTCGGGGTGAACCTCACCCTGCTGCCGTCGCTGAACAAGATTCCCTACGACGAGTACCGCGAGGCTATCATCGAGAGCGGCATCAAAATCGTCGAGACCGCCGGCCGCAATCCCACCGACCACCTGCCCGCCTTCAAGGAAGCCGGGGTGAAGGTGATCCACAAGTGCACCTCGGTCCGCCACGCGGTGACCGCCGTGCGCCATGGCGTGGATATCGTCTCCATCGACGGCTTTGAGTGCGCCGGTCACCCGGGCGAGGACGACGTCGGCCTGATCGTCCTGCTGCCGGCCACGGTGGACGCGCTGGGCGACGTGCCGGTGATCGCCTCGGGCGGCATGGCCGACGGCCGCAGCCTGGCCGCGGCCCTGATGCTGGGCGCCGACGGCGTCAACATGGGCACCCGCTTCATGGCCACACAGGAGTGCGCCATCCATGAGAACGTGAAGAAGAAGATCGTCGAGAACACCGAGCGCGACACCCTGCTGACCAACCGCACCCTGCGCAACACCAGCCGCGTGGCCCGCAACGCGGTGTCGGAAGAGGTCGTGGCGATCCAGCAGGATAGCACCAAGACCATCGAGGACGTGCGCCACCTGGTGGCCGGTGTCCGGGGACGCACCAACGTGATGGGCGCGGGCGACACCGACGGCGGCATCTGGACCGTCGGCCAGAGCCAGGGCCTGATCCACGACATCCCCACCTGCCAGGAACTGGTCGCCAACATCATGCGCCAGGCCGAACAGGTGCTGAGCAAGAACGCCCAGCGCGTGGTGGTGAGCGCTTAAGCGCCACCTTCAACCCCCACCATCGTCATCCCCGGGCTTGTCCCGGGGACCCATGATCTCCGCCTCGCCCAAATCCGCTCATCCCGGCGAAGGCCGGGACCCAGATTCATTTCCGGTGGTCCGCATTGATCACCAACCTGCTTTCGGTTTCTCAATGGGATGGAAGTGGGTTTCACCTGGGTCCCGGCCTTCGCCGGGATGAGCGGATGGGGTGATGTCCCGCCGGATTTCACCGAAACTCATCTCCATGCCCCGCATCGCCGCCGCCCAGACCCCGGAGTTCCGTGAGGACGTCGACGCGGCGTTCGCCTACGCGCTCGAGGTCATCGCCGACGCGCAGGCCCAGGGCGCGGACCTGCTGGTCTTCCCGGAAGGCTACCCGCAGGGCTACCTGACCCAGGAAGGCCCCGCCCGCCGCCAAGCCCTGAACCTCGCCGGCCCCGCCTTCGCCGCGATCCTCGCCCGCCTGCCGCAGCCCGGCCCCACCGTCGTCCTCGGCCTCATCGAGGAAGACCACGGCGCCCTCTTCAACACCGCCGCCGTCATCGCCCACGGCCGGTTGCTCGGCCGCTACCGCAAGACCCACCTCCTGGCCGGCGAAACCTGCTTCACCCCCGGACCCGACACCCCCGCCTTCGAGGCCGCCGGCCTCCGCTTCGGGATCAACATCTGCTACGACACCAACTTCCCCGAAGCCGCCCAGGCCGTCGCCGCCACCGGCGCCACCCTGCTGGTCTGCCCCGCCAACAACATGATGCCCCGCCCCACCGCCGAAGCCTGGCGCGACCGCCACAACCCCATCCGCGGCGAGCGCTGCCGCGAGACCGGCCTCTGGCTGATCTCCGCCGACGTCACCGGCGAGCGCGATGGTCGTATCGCCTGGGGTCCCACGGCGGTCCTCAACCCCCAGGGCCAGGTGGTGGCCCAACTGCCGCTCGACCAGCCGGGGCTGTTGGTGTTCGACCTGCCGGGCCAGGCTGCATAAACCGGACGTCCAAGGAGCCGACCATGACCACCACCTCCCCCCAGACCCCCGCCCAGCCCAGCTACTGGAACCAGGCCGGCGGCCAGGCCTGGGTCGATCTCCAGGGGCTGATGGACGGCCTCAACCAGCCCATCGCCGACGCCGTGATCGAGGCCGGCTTCCCCGGAAAGGGCGGCTGCGTGCTGGACATCGGCTGCGGGGCCGGGACCACCACCCTCGACATGGCCAGGCGCCTGGGGCCCGCCGGCGCCAGCGTCGGCGTCGACGTCTCCGCCCCCCTGCTCGACGCCGCCCGCGCGGCGGCCCAGGCGCAAGGGGTCGCCAACGCCCAGTTCCTGGAGGGCGACGCCCAGACCTTTGACCTTGGAACCGCGGCCTACGATGCCGCCATCTCCCGTTTCGGCGTCATGTTCTTCGCCGATTTCGACCAAGCCTTCGCCAACCTGCGCCGCGCGCTCAAGCCCGGCGGCAAGCTCGCCTTCGTCTGCTGGCGCAGCCCCGCCGACAACCCCCTGGCCGGCGCCCCGGCCGACGCCGCCGCCCCCTACCTGCCGCCCATGCCCCAGCCCGACCTCAACGCGCCGGGCCGCTGGGCCTTCGCCGACCCCGAGCGCGTACGCGGCATCCTGGCGCGAACCGGCTGGCGCGACATCGAGATCGCCCCCCTCGACGTGGATACCCCCATCGCGCTGCCCGACCTGATGACGCTCAGTCTGCGCATGGGCCCCCTGGGCGCGCGGCTGCAACAGGCCGACGAGGCCACCCAGGCCAAGGTCCTGGCGGCGATGACCGACCGGCTGCGCGCCTGCGAGGTGGACGGCAAGGTGGCGATGACCGCCGCCTGCTGGCTAGTGACGGCGCGGGCCTGACGGAAGCCGCCTATCCCATTTGTGCGTCATCCCCGGGCTTGTCCCGGGGATCCATGATCTCCGCCTCGCCGCAGATGGCTTGGCCGACGCCACAGGTCCTTGCTGAACCACGGAGATCATGGGTGGCCGGGACAAGCCCGGCCATGACGATCAGGGGGATCGCCGATGACGCGCCGCCAGCGCATCCACCCGCGCCACCTCGTCCAGCCCGCGCGCCCAGTGGCCCTCCTCGCGGGCCCAGGCCAGCATCTTGGCGAACGCCGGGTCCCGCCGCTGCCAGGCCATCAGCGTCACATAGTGCGGCATGCCAGGGACCTGGGCGACCTGGCGCAGAGAGGCGCCGGTCGTCATCTGCGTCAGGATGTGGTCGAACAGGGCCGGGGTCAGGCGCGAGGGCTTGGCGCTGCGGCGCATCTGGCCGCCGAGCTTGGCCAGACGCAGGGCCTTGGCGAAGTCCGGCCGCAGCCGCTTCCAACGCCGGATATCCACCTTGCCCGGCAGGCCCTTGGCCGCCGCGATCTCCGCCATGGTCTCGCCGGACGCCGCCCGCTGGATGATCCTGTCGGCGATGGCCTCGGCATAAAACTCCCACTTGCGGGGCCGCATCCGAGCCGCCAGCGCGACCGCCTCGGCGAGAGCGGCCACGAACTCGGGCCGTTCCGATTTCCAGCGGTTGAATCGATCTCGGTTCGGCCACTCCGGGCGCCGCACCAGGTCGCGCACTGCGTGCCCGCGCTTCACCTCCATCAGGAAGGCTTCGGCGCGCTCGGGATCGAACACCGGCCCCGCCGTGGCGCTGACCTCCATGCCGCGCCGCCATTGCCTCGCGTACATCAGCCGATCGGCGAAGGCCTCGTCCTCCTTCGCCCAGCGATAGATCGTCTGCCGGCAGGGGAAGCCCGGCCGCTGCTCTAGCTGGTGCAGCCGCGCGCCCTTCTCCACCGCCTCACAGACGCGGACCATCATCTCTTTGCGGGGATAGGCGGCGGCCATGAGCGCAGGATACCAGCGAGAGGCGAAAAGAACAAACTAAGAACAACACTTCTCGCGAGCGAGGAGCGATAGCCTCCACAAATTCCGCTCATCCCGGCGAAGACCGGGACCCAGATTCACCCAGGGCCCCGGGAGATGGTCAGCCTGCGCACTCGGGCTTGCATGAGACCGCAGTGGGTTTCACCTGGGTCCCGGCCTTCGCCGGGATGAGCGGCTGTCTTGTCGAGCTAAGGACACCGCGCCCCCACGGTGAAGATTCTTTTCCAAACGGCGGAGCTTTCTCGCGACGGCGGCGTTTGGTTTTCACGGGGGTTGGTGACGGCCCCCTCCGAGATGATTTCCAGAGGGCCTTCCATGACCGCGACCACGACCCCCGCCGACAAGGAATTCATGGGCGAACTGACCGCCCTCATCCCTCACATGCGCGCCTTCGCGCACTCCCTGTGCCGCAACGCCGTGGAAGCCGACGATCTGGCCCAGGACGCCCTGCTGCGGGCCTGGAACAACCGGGCCAGCTACCAGCCGGGCACCAACATGAAGGCCTGGACCTTCATGATCCTGCGCAACCAGTTCTATTCCGACAAGCGCCGCTCGTGGCGCTCGACCCAGCTCGACCCGGAAACCGCCGAGCGGACCCTGGTGGCGGTCTCCAATCCCATCGCCACCCTGGAGCTGGACGAAGTCCGCCGCGCGCTGGCCATGCTGCCGGACGACCAGCGCGAGGCCCTGATCCTGATCGGCGCCGGCGGCCTGTCCTATGAAGAAGTCGCCGACATCTGCGGCAGCGCCATCGGCACCATCAAGAGCCGCGTCAGCCGCGCCCGCGACCGCCTGGCCCTGATCCTGGCCGAAGGCTCCTACGACCAGGACGAGGTCCTGCCGTCGTCGGCCATGTCGACCCTGATGAACACCCTGGACCGTCTCTGCGCCCCGCGCATGGCCGCTTAGCTAAAGAACCCCCACCCGGAGCTCTCGTAGCTTCGGGATACCGAAGAAGCCGCCGCTGTCCCCACAGCGGCGGCTTTTTCTTGGGCGCGACATTCCCACCCCCAAAGATCGTCATCCTCGGGCTTGTCCCGAGGATCCATGATCTCCGACGTCCAGAACGCGCGCGGCGGCGCCGTCCAGCTCGGGCTGGCGACGCGGCGCGTATGGATCCTCGGGACAAGCCCGAGGATGACGACTGGAGTTGAGCTAGTGCTGGCTTTCCGGCATGCGGACCACCAGGCCATCCAGCTCGTCGCTGACCTTGATCTGGCAGGAGAGGCGGCTGTTGGGCTCCACGTTCTCAGCGAAGTCGAGCATGGACTCTTCCATGGCCGACTTGGTCCCGGTCTTGGATTCCCAGGCGGCGTCGACATAGACGTGGCAGGTGGCGCAGGCGCAGGCCCCGCCGCAGTCGGCGTCGATGCCCGGCACGTTGTTCTTCACCGCGCCTTCCATCACCGTAAGGCCAGCCTTCACGTCGATGACGTGTTCGGTTCCGTTGTTCTCGATGTAGGTGACCTTGGCCATTTACTCCCCTTCGCCGCCTTAGGCGGCGACCTCTTTCATGGAAACCGATGGGTCCGCAAGCCTGTCGAGATTGACCGGTTTGCGGTTCCCGATGAGCTGACGGCCCATCATGTATTCCGGCGGGGCGTTGACCGCCTCCACCGATTGAACCTGATCGCCCTTCAAATGGAAGATGGCGAATTTGCCTGACGCAGGGTCCCCGCGCACCAGGATGTGGTCGGCGTCGAAGGGCAGGCCGGCGATCTGGAGCTTCAGATCGTACTGGTCCGACCAGTTCCACGGCACTTCGGGCGTGGGCGCCGGGCGCCCGGTGATGGCGGCGGCCACCTGCTTGGCCTGTTCCAGCGCGCTGGGCACGCTCTCGGGGCCGAACATCCGGTCATAGTGGGGCATCGGGCGGTGGCTGCAGTCGCCGATGGCGAAGATCGAGGGATCGGAGGTCCGCGCCTCCAGGTCCACCACGATCCCGCGGGCGGTGTCGAGGCCGGCGTCGGCGGCGATCTCGTCATTGGGCTTGCCGCCCACGCCGACCAGCACCGCGTCGGCGGGAATGACCCGGCCGTCGGCCATCTTCACGCCCGAGATCTTGCCGGCCTCGCCCACCAGGCGCTCGATATGGGCGCCCAGTTCGAAGGTGACGCCGCGGGCCCGGTGATAGTCGGTGAAGAAGGTCGACAGCACCTCGCAGGCGCTGCGCGACAGGATGCGCGGCTCGCGCTCGAACACGGTGGCCTCAGCGCCCAGCGCCCGGGCCGAGGCCGCGACCTCCAGGCCGATATAGCCGCCGCCGATAATCGCGATGTGGTGACCGGGCTTGAGGTGGCCCTTCAGCTGCTCGGCGTCGGCCGCCGAGCGCAGGGAGAGAACCCCCGCAAGGTCGGCGCCCGGCAGGGGCAGCTTGTTGGGCCGCATGCCGGTGGCGATCACCAGGATATCGTAGCTGAGCGTCGAGCCGTCGGAGAGCGCCACGGTCTTCTCGGCGCGCTTCAGGCTCACCGCCGAGATGTTGGGCCGGAAGTCGATCTGGTTCTCGGCGTAGAATTCCAGCGGCTTCAGCGCCAGGGAATCCCCGTCGGCCTCGCCCTTCAGCCAGGCCTTGGAAAGCGGCGGCCGCTGGTAGGGCGCGAGGGGCTCGTCGCCCACCATGGTGATGGGTCCGGCGAAGCCGTACTGGCGCAACAGGGCCACGAGCGTGCCGCCGGCATGCCCCGCGCCCAGAACCACCACGTGTGCGTCCACTGAACTCATGACAGCCCCATGCAGAAAAATGACGGGTGCGTCAACTTACCGAACAGAGTTCGGATGGTCAGACGACCCGTTCGGCCAGCGTCTTCTTGATCTCGGCGATGGCCTTGGCAGGGTTCAGGCCCTTCGGACACACCTGGGCGCAATTCATGATGGTGTGGCAGCGATAGAGCTTGAAGGGGTCCTCCAGGGCGTCCAGCCGCTCGCCGGTGGCCTCGTCTCTGGAGTCGATCAGCCAGCGGTAGGCATGCAGCAGGGTGGCGGGGCCGAGGTACTTGTCGCCGTTCCACCAGTAGCTGGGGCACGAGGTCGTGCAGCAGGCGCAGAGGATGCACTCATAGAGGCCGTCCAGCTTCTCGCGGTCCTGCGGGCTCTGGATCCACTCCTTCTGCGGCTCGGGCGTGGTGGTGTGCAGCCAGGGCTCGATCGAGGCGTACTGGGCGTAGAACATGGTCAGGTCGGGGATCAGGTCCTTGACCACCGGCATGCTGGGCAGGGGGGCGATGGAGCACTCGTGGCCCGGCTCGTCGGCGTGGCCGTGGGTGCAGGCCAGGGTGTTGCGGCCGCCGATGTTCATCGCGCAGGAGCCGCAGACCCCCTCGCGGCACGAGCGGCGGAAGGCCAGCGTCGGGTCGATGGTGTTCTTGATGTGGATCAGGACGTCCAGGACCATGGGGCCGCAGTTGTCGACGTCCACGTCATAGGTGTCCCACCGGGGGTTCTCTGTCCCCTCGGGATCGTAGCGGTAGACCTTGAAGGTCTTGGTCTTGCCGGACCCGGCCGGGGCCGAATGGTGGCGGCCCTTCTGGACGCGGGAGTTCTTCGGCAGGGTGAGCTGGACCATCAGAGCGCTTCCTTGGCGGCCGGGCTGCGGACCCGGCGAGTGAATTCTTGGGGGGACTGCCCCTCGCGGCGGGCGAGGATCAGCACCCCGTTGTGGCCGTCGTGGTGGGTGGAGACGAGGTTCATCTCCTCCACGCCGTGCTCATTGAGCAGGCGCACGACGGCGGACAGGTCGTAGTCAAACATCATCACCAGCCCCTTGGGCGGGGGCGGCGGCGCTTTGGAGCGGCGCAAGGCAGGCGGCACGAAGGCGCGCCAGCCGGTGCGGGGCGCGGGCCCCGGCTCATCGTGGCGGGCGTCGCGCCAGACCGTCAGCTGCAGGCTGAGCAGCCCGCCGGGCGACAGGCGCTCCAGCAGGTCCTCGATCAGCGCCATCCCGCGTTCCGGCGGGATGTGCTGCAGGACGATGAAGGAGTTGATCCAGCCGAACGGGCCGGCCGGCAGCTCGCCCACATAGGTCGCCACGCCGCGCTTGCGGGCCTCGTTCAGCATGCCAGGCGAGATGTCGTAGCCGATCGTCTCGCCGGCATAGGCCGCCATCGCCTCGGTTAGCCGCCCGGCGCCGCAGCCGAAGTCCAGCGCCCGGCCCTGGGGCGCCACGCCGTACAGCCGCTGGAACTGGGCGACCAGCCTGTCGACGTGGTCGACGCCCGAGCCGAAGAACTGGGCCAGGGCGTCGTCCGTCAGGTTCTCGGTCCGATAGCTCGGATGCGTCAGCACGCCCCAGTAGGGCTGGGTCGCGCCCAGCTCCTGCCAGTCGGCGTCTGTGTCGCGCAGGAGCGCCTGGACCGCCATGCTCGCCTAGTAAACCCGCGCCTTGGGCGGGATGTAGGCGATGTCATTGGTCATGGTGTAGTCGTGCACCGGCCGGTAATCGATCTTCACCGCGCCCGTCGCGTCGTCGAACCAGGTCAGGGTGTGCTTCATCCACTCGCCGTCGTTGCGGGCGGGGAAGTCCTCGTGGGCGTGGGCTCCGCGGCTTTCGGTGCGGTTGTGCGCCCCCACCACCGTGGTCACCGCCTGGCCGATCAGGTTGTCGAGCTCCAGGGTTTCCATGAGGTCGGTGTTCCAGATCAGGCCTCGGTCGGTGACCTTGAGGTCGGCGCGTTTGGCCTGAACCTCGTCGAGGCGCTTGACCCCCGACGCCAGGCTGTCGCTGGTGCGGAACACCGCGGCGTCCTCCTGCATAGCCATCTGCATCTCGAGGCGAAGCGCCGCCGTCGTTGTGCCGCCCGAGGCGTTCCGGAACTTGTCGAACCGGGCCAGGTGGGCGTCGGTCTCGGTCTTCTTCAGCTCCGGCTGGGTCGCGCCGGCCGTAATGGTCGCCGCCGTCCGCAGCGCCGCTGAGCGGCCAAACACCACCAGGTCGATCAGCGAATTGGACCCCAGCCGATTGGCCCCGTGCACCGAAACGCACGCCGCCTCACCCACCGCCATCAGCCCCGGAACCACCTTGTCCGGATCATCGCCGTCCCGAGTAACCACTTCGGAGAAGAAGTTCGTCGGAATACCGCCCATGTTGTAATGCACGGTTGGAAGCACAGGAATGGGCTCTTTAGTGACGTCAACACCTGCGAAGATCTTAGCGCTTTCTGAAATCCCCGGCAGGCGCTGGTGCAGAATCTTGGGATCCAGGTGATCCAGGTGCAGGTGGATGTGGTCCTTCTTGGGACCGACGCCGCGGCCTTCACGGATCTCGATGGTCATGGCGCGGCTGACCATGTCGCGAGGCGCCAGGTCCTTCACCGACGGCGCATAGCGCTCCATGAACCGCTCGCCTTCGGAATTGGTCAGGTAGCCGCCCTCACCCCGGGCGCCCTCGGTGATCAGGCAGCCGGCGCCGTAGATGCCGGTGGGGTGGAACTGCACGAACTCCATGTCCTGCAGCGGCAGGCCGGCCCGCAGCGTCATGCCGCCGCCGTCGCCGGTGCAGGTGTGGGCGCTGGTGGCCGAGAAATAGGCCCGGCCATAGCCGCCGGTCGCCAGGATCACCTGCTGGGCCTGGAACCGATGCAGGGTCCCGTCATCCAGCTTCCAGGCCGTCACGCCCCGGCAGACGCCCTCGTCCATGATCAAATCAAGGGCGAAGTACTCGATGAAGAACTCGGTCGAGTGGGCCAGGGACTGGCCATACATCGTGTGCAGCATGGCGTGGCCGGTGCGGTCGGCCGCGGCGCAGGTACGCTGGATCGGGGCCTCGCCGTAGTTGCGGGTCATGCCGCCGAAGGCGCGCTGATAGATCTTGCCCTCGGGCGTGCGGCTGAAGGGCACGCCCCAGTGCTCCAGCTCGTAGACCGCGGCCGGCGCGTTGCGGCAGAGGTATTCGATGGCGTCCTGGTCGCCCAGCCAGTCAGACCCCTTGACGGTGTCGTACATGTGCCAGCGCCAGTCATCCTCGCCCATATTGCCCAGGCTGGCGGAGATGCCGCCCTGGGCCGCCACGGTGTGCGAGCGGGTCGGGAAGACCTTGGAGATGCAGGCTGTCTTCAGACCAGCCTGGGCGCAGCCCAGGGCCGCGCGCAGGCCAGAGCCGCCTGCGCCTACGACGACGACGTCAAACTTGTGATCGATGAACTCGTAAGTCGCCATGGGACCGATCAAGCGCCTCCCAGCGCGACCTTGAGGATGGAGAACACCGCCAGCGAACCCGCCAGGCCGCAGACGAAGAGGTTGAGCAGCAGCAGCGCCGACTTGGTCAGGGTCTTGTGGATGTAATCCTCCACGATGACCCGCATGCCGGCATGCATGTGCAGGAACGAAATCGCCGTCAGCAGCACCATCAGCACGGCGTTGACCGGCTGACTGATCCAGGCGACCGCGCCGTAATAGTCGGTTCCCGCCAGGGTGATGACGCCGAACACGGCCCAGAGCACCAGGGGCACGAGGGCGACGGAGGTGATCCGTTCGGCGAGCCAGTGGCCGACGCCATGCTTGGCCGAGCCGAGGCCGCGGGCGCGGCGAAGAGGGGTGCGGTAGTTGTCCATCAGAGCGCTCCCGTCATCCAGGCTATGGCCCAGACCGCGAGCGTCGCGGCCACGGAGAAGGCGAAACAGGCGACGGTCACCATGTTGGCGATCGGCAGGCTGAAGCCCTTGCCCGAGTCCCAGACCAGGTGCTGAACGCCCTTGGCCAGGTGGTAGAAGATCGACAGGGTCAGGCCGAACATGACCACCTTGCCCGGGAGCGAGCCCAGCAGCTCCATAAAGGTCTGATAGGCGTCGGGACCGGCGGCCAGGGACATGGCCCAGCCGGCCAGGATCAGGGCGCCGACATAGAGCGCCACGCCGGTCATCCGGTGGAAGATCGACCCGGTCATGGTGACGTGGAATCGCCAGTGGAAGGCCAGCGGGCCGCCTGAGGTCAGGTGCGGCGACAACGGGCGCTCGCGAAGGCCGGTCGGGGTTTCAGCCATGACGGTTTCCAAGAGGATTAAGCGGCTCCGCTTTTAAGCGCCGGTCGCCCGGTGTCAACGAAGCCGGGACCAGCGGCGGCCCCCGAAGCCCGGGTGACAGTCGCGAACGCAGCGCCTCAAAACTTCGCTCAACGCGAAGGATGACCGGCTTCCACAAGCCCCGCAATCTGTCTTACATGCAGTCATCCTTCGCGGGAGACGAAGATGCGGTTTGATCTTGTGGACCTTCGGCTGTTCGCCGATGTCGTGGAGGCCGGCTCCATCACCCATGGCGCGGCCCGCAGCCATATCGCCCTGGCCGCCGCCTCGACCCGCGTGCGGGCCATGGAAGAGGAGATCGGCGCGGCCCTGCTGACCCGCAGCCGCCAGGGCGTGGTCCCGACCCCGGCCGGCCAGACCCTGCTGAAGCACGCCCGGCTGATGCTGGAGCAGTCGGCCCGCCTGCGCGAGGACCTGGGCGCCTATGCCGGCGGCCTGTCGGGCGAGGTGCGGCTGTTGGCCAACACCAACGCCTCGACGGAATTCCTGCCCGAGGCGCTGGGCCGCTTCCTGGCCGACAACCCCAAGGTCCGCGTCGACCTGGAGGAGCGGCTCTCCGACGAAATCGTCGGCCTGATCGCCGAGGGCGTGGGCGACATCGGCATCGTGGCGGGCACCGTGGATGTCGGCGGCCTGGAGACCTTCCCCTTCCGCTCCGACCGCTTCGTCGTCGTGGCGCAGAAGGGCCATCCCCTGGCCAACCACGCCCGCGTGGCCTTCGGTGAGGTCCTGGCCTACGACCTCGTCGGGCTGGAGCGCACCAGCGCCTTGCAGCGCTTCCTGGCCGACAAGGCCGCCCGCCTGGGCTCGGGCCTCAACCTGCGCGTCCAGCTCCGCAGCTTCGACGCCGTCTGCCGGCTGGTGGAGGCCGGCGTGGGGGTCGGCGTCGTGCCGCAGTCCACCGCCGCCCGCGTCGCCCAGACAACGCCCTTGTCGGTGATCGAACTGGAGGACGACTGGGCCGTCCGTGACCTCACCCTCTGCGTCCGCAGGTTCGCCGACCTGAGGCCGTATGCGCAGGACCTGGTGACGAGCCTGCGAGCGCCTTGAGCCGGAGTCGCCGCGCCGCTATGCAGGGCCGCGCGGCGCCCGCCGTCCGCACCCCGCGAAAGACACCGTGGCCTTCCTTCGCAACAAGACCGTCAATCGCCTGAACCTGCACTACGGCATGCACGCCCTGGCCATGAGCGGCGGCGGGGTGTTCTTCGCCGTCTTCCTGATGGACGCGGGCCTGCCCCCCGCCATGGTCCTGGCGGCCATCGCCCTGATCCTGGGGGGCCGCTTCTGTCTGCGCCCCCTGGTGCTGCCCCTGGCCAAGCGCTTCGGCCTCAAGGGGGTGATGATCGGCGGGACCTTGGCGACGGCCCTGCAATACCCGATCCTGGCGCAGGTCCACGGCCTGGGGCCGATGCTGTTGGTCCTCTGCCTGGTCTCGGCGATCGGCGACACCCTCTACTGGACCTCCTACCACGCCTATTTCGCCGCCCTCGGCGACGCCGAGCATCGCGGCCACCAGATCGGCGCGCGGGAGGCCCTGGCCTCGGTGGTGGGGATCATCGCCCCCCTGCTGGGCGGTTGGGCCCTGGTGACCCTGGGGCCCGCGGTCGCCTTCGGCGTCACCGCCGGGGTTCAGATGCTCTCTGCCCTGCCGCTGCTGGGGGCGCCGCAGGTGGCGGTGGCCGACACCGCGCCGGGCGCCATCCGGGCCTCGATGATGGGATTTGCCCTGTTCGCCGCCGACGGCTGGACCGGATCGGGCCTCTATTTCGTCTGGCCGATCACGCTGTTCGTCACCCTCGGCAAGAGCTTCGCGGCGTTCGGCGGCGCCATGGCCCTGGCCGCCCTGGCCGGCGCGGCGGCGGGCCTGCTGCTGGGCCGCCATATCGACGCCGGCCACGGCCGCCGGGCGGTGTGGGTGGCCTTCGCCGTCCTGGCAATCACCATCCTGGCCCGGGCCGGCGCCACGACCCCGGCCATGGCGCTCACCGCCAACGCCCTGGGAGCCTTGGTCCCCTGCCTCTACACCCCCACCCTGATGACCGCGGTCTATAACCTGGCCCAGGGCTCCCCCTGCGCGCTGCGCTTCCACATGGTCACCGAAGGCGCCTATGACCTGGGCTGCGGCCTGGGATGCCTGTCCGCCGCCGCCTTGCTGGCCCTGGGGGCGAGCCTGCCCGTCGCCCTGCTGCTGGCCCTGGCCGGCGCGATGACCAGCCTCATCCTGCTGCGCCGCTACTACACCGGCCTCCCCGAGATCGCCGTCGCGGCCTAGCTCTCCGCCAGCCAGT
The DNA here is from genome assembly GCF_016772415.1 of Phenylobacterium glaciei. Classification (NCBI taxonomy): domain Bacteria; kingdom Pseudomonadati; phylum Pseudomonadota; class Alphaproteobacteria; order Caulobacterales; family Caulobacteraceae; genus Phenylobacterium; species Phenylobacterium glaciei. The sequence continues at coordinate 44,443 of NZ_JAGSGD010000003.1, read as the reverse complement.
CCGCCGAGCGCATTTCCTGCAGGCGTGACGCGGTGCGTTCGAACTCGAAGGCGCCGTCGCCGGCCGGATAGAGGGCGATGGGCTCGGCTTCGGCCAGCACGATCAGCCGGGTGTGGGCCTCGTAGAGGGCGTCGATGAGGATCACCAGGCGCCGCGCCTCCTCCCGCCGGTTGGGCCCCAGCCTGGGCAGGTCCTCCAGGAACACGGTGTGGAAGCGCTGCGCGATGGCCACATAGTCGTTGGGGCCCAGCGCCACCGAGCAGAGGCTGGCGAAGGAGGCGCGCACCATGCCGCCCGCCGCATGGGGCAGGTGCACCTTGCGGCCCAGCACTTCCAGGGTCTCGCCGACCTCGGCCTCTTTCCCCAGCATATCGCGCCACAGGGCCTCGAAGCTGCGCGCATTGTCGGGATCGTTGGGGGAGAACCAGGTTCCCGCCGCCCGCAGCCGGTCCAGGCGATAGTCGTGCCCGCCCGCCACGCTGACGACGTCCAGGCGGGCCTTGATCATCTCGATGAAGGGGACGAACAGCTGGCGGTTGATGCCGTCCTTGTAGAGGGCGTCGGGTGTGCGGTTGGACGTGGCCACCAGGGTCACGCCGCGGGCGAATAGCGCCTCGAACAATCTCCCCAAGATCATCGCGTCGGCGATGTCGGTGACCTGGAACTCGTCGAAGCACAGCAGCCGCGCGCTCTGCGCCACCACATCGGCCACCGCTGGGATCGGGTCGTCGCCCCTGTGCTGGCCGAACCGGGCCTTGCGGGCCGCCGCGTCGCCCGACCGCCACTCGCCGATCAGCCGATGGGTCTCGCCCATGAAGACGTGGAAGTGGGTGCGGCGCTTCTTGGCCACTGGGGCGGTCTCGAAGAACAGATCCATCAGCATGGACTTGCCGCGCCCCACCGGCCCCCAGAGATAGACCCCGCGCTGGGCCTCCGGCTTGCGGAAGAAGGCGGTGAGGCCCGAGGGTTCGGCGCCCTCAAGGTCGCTTTCCAGCCGCACCAGGGCCGCGAGCCCCTGGCCTTGCGCCGGGTCCGGGCGGATCGCACCCGCGGCGAGGCGGGCGTCGTAGGCGGCTTGGAGCTGGGAGGCCATCGCCTTGGGCCTAGCCCGCGCCGCGTGGGATCACAACAGCGGGAACAAGCCCGCGCTCAGGATATGATCAGCGGCCGGGCGTAACGGCTCCGGCGGCCGGGGCGGCCTTCGCCACCTGCGCCAGTTCCTTCCTCACGAAGCGGTAGGTTTCCCGCTGCTCGCAGGCGCAGGCCCGCATCTCGCCCTTGGCGTTCCACCAGACGAGGGTAGGATAGCGGATGCCGACCGGGTCGCTGACCGTGACCCCGTTGTCCTTCAGCAGCGGACGCAGGTCCTCGGTCATCTTGCGGCCGGCCTCGATCACCGCGCTGCGGGCGATGTCGCCGTCGGCCGGGATGATTCCCGGGGCCGTCCAGGCATCAGGGACATTGGCCTCCCATTCCTCCATCAGCTTCCAGGCGCCGGGCGTGCCGTGGCGGATCCACAGCTCGGCCACCGTGGTCCGCTCCACCGGGGTGGACTTGGCCAGGCCGTTCTTGTCGCGCCGGGCGATCTCGATGACCCGGGTGTCGATCCCCTGCTTCTGCAGCGCCGGGAACTCCTCGGCCTTGAACCGCAGACAGTCGGGGCAGGTCCGGAACGAGACCATGTAGAGCTTGCCCTTGGTCAGGCCCGGCGAGGCCCAGCCGGCGCTTTCCAGGATCTTGGTGATTTCGGCCTGGTGCTTGGTGATGGTCTTGGGCCGCCAGCGCAGGTCGTTCTGCCAATAGGCATAGCCGCCCACCCCGGCCAGAACCACCACCAGGATCAGGATCGCCCAGGTCCGGAATTTCATCGCCAACTCCTTGTTCGGATCGACCTTAGCGCATCGTCGGGATGACGAAGGCCGAGTCCTCGCTGGCGCCCTCGGGCCAGCGCGCCGTCACCGTCTTGACCTTGGTGTAGAATTTCACGCCCTCCATGCCGTGCTGGTTGGCGTCGCCAAACGCGCTGCGCTTCCAGCCTCCGAAGGTGTGGTAGGCCACCGGCACCGGGATCGGCACGTTGATCCCCACCATCCCGACATTGACCCTGGCGGCGAACTCGCGGGCCGCGCGGCCGTTGCGAGTGAAGATGGCCACCCCGTTCCCGTACTGGTGCTTGGAGGGCAGGTCGACCGCCTCCTCGAAGCTCTCAGCCCTGACGATCTGCAGCACCGGCCCGAAGATTTCCTCCTGATAGGTGCGCATCGTGGGCTTGACCTGATCGAACAGGGTCGGACCGATGAAGAAGCCCTTCTCGTAGCCCTGCAGGGAGAAGCCGCGGCCGTCGGCCACCAACTCAGCGCCCTCATCGACCCCCATCTGGATGTAGTCGGCCACCCGCTGGCGGTGGGCGGCGGTGACCACCGGGCCGTACTGGGCGCTGGCGTCCGACGAGATCCCCACCTTCAAGGTCTCCATCTCGGCCAGCACCTTCTCGCGCACGGCGTCGGCGGTCTTGGCGCCCACCGGCACCACCACCGGCAGGGCCATGCAGCGTTCGCCCGCCGAGCCATAGGCCGCCCCGATGATGTCCTTCACCGCCTGGTCCAGGTCGGCGTCGGGCAGGATGATCCCGTGGTTCTTGGCCCCGCCCATGGCCTGGATCCGCTTTTCGTGCGCCGTCCCGGTGGAGTAGACGTAGTGGGCGATATCCGAGGAGCCGACGAAGCTGACGGCGGCGATGTCGGGATGGGTCAGGATGGCGTCGACGCTGACCTTGTCGCCGTGCACGACGTTCAGCACGCCCTTCAAGTCCATGCCCAGGGCCGCGCCGGCCTCCATGAACAGTTCGGCGAGCCGCACCGGCAGGGTCGGGTCCTTCTCCGAGGGCTTGAGGATGAAGGTGTTGCCGACGGCGACTGCGATCCCGAACATCCACATCGGGATCATGCCCGGGAAGTTGAACGGGGTGATGCCTGCGGCCACCCCCAGCGGCTGGCGCATGGAATAGACGTCGATGCCGGGCCCGGCGCCCTCGGTGTATTCGCCCTTCAGCGCATGGGGGATGCCGCAGGCGAACTCGATCACCTCCAGGCCCCGCTGGATGTCGCCCTTGGAGTCAGCCACCACCTTGCCGTGCTCGGAGGAGAGCAGCTCGGCCAGCTCCTGCATCCGGGCCTCGACCAGGCGCTTGAACTCGAACATCACCCGGGCGCGGCGCTGCGGATTGACGGCGGCCCAGGCCGGTTGGGCCCGCAAGGCGGCCTGGACGGCGGCGTCCAGCTCGGCTGGGGTGGCCAGGGCCACGCGGGCCTGCACCTCGCCGGTGTTGGGGTTGAAGACCTCGCCATAGCGGCCGGAGGTCCCGGCGACGGACACGCCGTCGATGAAGTGTGTGATCTCGCGCATGCAGCGGTTCTAGGACGGGATCGCCGCCGTGGGTAGGGGTCGAGCCTCTTGCACCGGACAAGGGGGCGAGGGCATCCTGCCCCTCATGAGCAGCGTCGCCACCCAAGCCCTGCCGGCGCGGCGGGCCTATCACGACCACATCGTCGACACCCTGATCGCCGAGCGCGCGCCAAAGCTCTCGGGCGGGGCGGCGTGGCCGCTGATCCGCCCCCTGCTCTACCGCCTGCTGGACTACCGCAAGGCGCGCGCCATGGCCGACGCCATCGGCCCGCTGCCCGGCCGCCAGGCGCTGGACTATGTCTCCGACCTGCTGGACGTAAAGGTGAGCGTGCACGGCCTGGAAAGGGTTCCGGCCACGGGCCGCCTGGTGCCGATCTGCAACCACCCTACCGGCATCGCCGACGGGATCGCGGTCTATGACGCGCTCAAGGGCCTGCGCCCCGACATCTGCTTCTACGCCAATTCCGACGCCCACCGCGTGTCACCCAACTTCGGCGAGGTGCTGATCCCGGTGGAGTGGCGTCAGGAGAAGCGCACCCGTGAGCACACCCGCAACACCCTCAACCTCACCCGCGAGGCCCTGGAGGCCGAGCGTCCCCTGGTGATCTTCCCCGCCGGCCGCCTGGCTCGCCGAGGCAAGGGCGGAGTGCTGGCCGAAAGCCCCTGGATGAGCAGCGCGCTCTCCATCGCCCGCAAGTACGAGGCGCCCATCGTGCCGCTGCACCTGGACGGGCCCTGGTCGACCCTGTTCCACTTCTTCCATGGCTTTTCCCCCGAACTGAGGGACATCACCCTGTTCCACGAGCTGCTGAACAAGCGGGGACAGTCGTTCCACCTGACCATCGGACAGGTGGTGGCGCCCGCGCGCCTGGACCCGGACGTCACGACGGCCACCGAACAGCTGAAGGCCTATGTGCAGCACGTCCTGCCCAAACACCCCGACCAGGCCTTCGCATGATCAGCGAGGCGGTGGGCGACTTCCGCCTGGACGACGAGGCCGCCACATCGGCGCTCGGCGCGGCGCTGGCCGGGGCGTTGCGCATCGGTGAGGCCATCTGCCTGACCGGGCCCCTGGGGGCGGGAAAATCCACCCTGGCCCGGGCCCTGATCCGCAGCCTCACCACCCCCACCGAGGATGTGCCGAGCCCGACCTTCACGCTGGTTCAGTTCTATGAGGGGGCGGCCCTGTCCGTCGCCCATTTCGACCTCTACCGGCTCACCAGCGCCGACGAGGCCTATGAGATCGGCCTGGATGAGGCCCTGGAGGACGGCGCGGCCTTGATCGAGTGGCCCGAACGGCTGGAAGGTCGTCTGCCGCCCGACCGGCTGGACATAGAGATCACAATTGAGGGGGACGGGCGCCGGGCGCGCCTGACCCCCAGCGGCGCCTGGGAAGGACGTGGGTTTGAATTCCGATCGTGAGGCCATCAAGTCCGCCTTCCTGGCCCAACATGGCTGGGGCGAGGCCGCCCGCGTCCCGCTGAGCGGCGACGCCTCGACCCGGGCCTATGAGCGGCTGCATCCCGCCATCGGCCCCAGCCTGATCTTCATGGACCAGCCCCCCAACGCCGAAACCGCGCCGTGCCATCCCGATGCGACGCCGGGAGACCGCGCCAAGGCCGGCTACAATGCGCTCGCCCGCCTCGCCGCCGGCCGGGTGGACGCCTTCGTGGCCGTCGCCGAATGGCTGAAGGCCCAGGGTCTGTCGGCGCCCACCATCCTGGCCCATGACGCGGTCCAAGGCCTGGCGGTGCTGGAAGACCTCGGCGACGACCTGTTCGCCGTGCTGATCGAGGGCGGCCAGGACGAAGCGCCGCTCTACGACGCGGCCATCCAGGGCCTGGTGCGCCTGCACGAAGCCGCCGCGCCGACCGTCCTCACCGCGCCGGGCATCGCCTGGCCGCTGCTGGACTATGACGAGACAGCCCTGAAGACCGCCGGCGACATCCTTCCCGAATGGCTGCCGAAGCTGAAACCCGAGCTCAGCTTCAGCGACGCGGCCGTGGCCGAGTGGGACGCCATCTGGGCGCCGATCCGCGCGCGCGGGGCGGAAGGCGCCAGCGTCTTCTGCCATCGCGACTACCACGCCGAGAACCTGATCTGGCTGCCCGAACGCCAGGGCGCCGCCCGGGTCGGCCTGCTGGATTTCCAGGACGCGGTCCGCGCCCACCCGGCCTGGGACATGTCGATGCTGCTGCACGACGCGCGGCGGGATGTCTCGCCGCAGCGGGAGGCCGCGGCGCTGGACTCCTACTTCAAACTCCGCCCCGACCTCGACCCTGCCCAATTCATGGCCGACTACCACGCGCTCGGCGCCCTCAATATCGTCCGCATCCTGGGCATCTTCGCCCGGCTGGTGACCCGCGACGGCAAGCCCCGCTACGCCGCCTTCATGCCCAGGCTCTGGCGCTATCTGGACGCCTGCCTGGCCGATCCGGCGCTAAGCGACCTCAAGGCCTGGTTCGACAGGTACGTGCCGGAAAGCTCGCGCACATGACCACCCCCGGACCCAAGGTCGCCATGGTCCTGGCCGCCGGCGTCGGCAGCCGCATGCGACCCCTCACCAACGACCGCCCCAAGGCCCTCGTCACCGTGAACGGCAAGGCCCTGATCGACCACGTGCTGGACCGCCTTCACGAGGCCGGGATCGAGACGGCGGTGGTCAACGTCCATCACTTCGCCGACCAGATGGAGACCCATCTGGCCGGCCGCACCAACCCCAAGGTGATCATCGCCGACGAGCGGGCCGGCCTGCTGGACTCCGGCGGCGGCATCAAGAACGCGCGGGCTCTGCTGGGCGACGACCCGATCCTGGTGGCCAATATCGACTCCCTCTGGGTCGGGGGCGAGGTCCCGCCCATCGAGGCCATGAAACGCGCCTGGGACCCGGCGAAGATGGACATCCTCATGCTGCTGGTCCCCCGGGACCGGGGCATCGGCCTGGAAGGTCCGCGCGGCTTCCGCCTGGACGCGCAGGGCCGCGCGACCCACATGGCCGACGACGCCAACCCCGCCCCGCTCGCCAATGTCGGATTCCAGATCATGAAGCCGCAGCTGCTGGACGATCAGCCGGAGGGGGCCTTCTCCATCCTGCCCATCTGGTGGCGGCTGCAGGATGAGGGCCGCATCTACGGCGTGGCCATGGACGCCTTCTGGCTGCACGTCGGCGATCCCGCCGCCCGGGACGAGGCCGAAGCGAGGCTGACGTGATCCCCCTGCTCGCCTCGGCAGGCCCCCGCTGGTTCAACATTCCGGCCCACCGGCCCTTCGTCCATGACCTGGCCCAGGGCCTGTTCGATGCGCTCAGCCCCCTGGGGCCTGAGGCCCTGTCCCAGGCCGTGGTCCTGACCCCCACCCGCCGGGGCGCCCGGGCGCTCGCCGACGCCTTCATCGCCGCCGCCGGGGGCCGCGCGGTGCTGCCGCCGCAGATCCGGCCCCTGGGCGACCTCGACGAGGGTGAGCCGCCGTTCGAGCCCGGGGACCTGGCCATCGACCTGCCGGCCGCCATCGATCCCCTGCGCCGCCGCTTCGAACTGATCGCCCTGGTGAAGGGCCACGAGAAGCAGCTGGGCCGCGACCTTGACGCCTCCGCCGCCCTGGAACTGGCAGACGCGCTCGGATCCTTCCTCGACAGCCTGCAGATCGAGGAGGTCAGCGCCAAGGGCGGCCTGGCCGACCTGGTCAGCGCCGACCTGGCCGAACACTGGCGGGTCAGCCGCGAGTTCCTGGAGACCGCGCTCACCGCCTGGCCCGCCCGCCTGCGCGAACTGGGAGTCGTCGATGTCAGCCAGCGCCGCGTGGCCCTGCTGCGCGCCCTCTCCGAGACCTGGGACCGCAGGCCGCCCGTGGGCATCCTGATCGCCGCCGGCTCCACCGGCACCGCGCCGGCCACCGCCGATCTGCTCACCGTCATCGCCCGCGCCCCCCAGGGGGCCGTGATCCTGCCCGGCCTCGACGAGAGCCTGGCGGAAAAGGCCTGGGCCCAGGTGGGGGAACAGCACCCCCAGGGGGCCATGAAGCGGCTGCTGGTCCGCGCGGGGGTGACCCGCACGGAAGTCCTGCTCTGGCCAGCCTCCGACACCCTGGACACCGCCGGCCGTTGGCGGCGCCGCGTGATCAACGAGGCCCTGCGCCCGGCCGAGGCCACCGCCGACTGGCTGAGCGTCATCGAGACCCTGCGCGCGGAAGGCGAGACCGAGGAGATCGACCCCATCGCCGAGGGACTGAAGGGTCTGTCGGTGGTCACCGCCCGGGGCGAGGAGGAGGCCGCCACCGTCGCGGCCCTGCTGCTGCGCGAGGCCCTGGAGGTCCCCGGCCAGACCGCCGCCCTGGTGGCCCCCGACCAGACCCTGGCCCGCCGCGTCGCCGCCAAGCTCGCCCGCTGGGGTGTCGGCGCCGACTCGTCGGCCGGCTCAGCCCTGGCCGGCTGCCGCTGCGGGGTGCTGGCCGCCCTGGTGGCCAAGGCGGCCGATGACCCCCTGGACCCCGTCACCCTGCTGGCCATCGCCAAGCACCCGTTCGTCCGCCTGGGCCTCGACCCCGAGGCCCTCGACCGCCGCCGCGCCGCCCTGGAACTGCACGGCCTGCGCGGCCCCCGCAAGACCACCTGGGCCGCCCTGGAGGCACAGCTCCGCCGCAAGGCCGCCGACTCGCGGATCGAACCCGGCGCCATCGAAGAGGCCCAGGCCTTCGCCGCCCAGCTTCGCGAGGCCCTGGCCGGCCTACAGACCCCCTACGCCGACGACGCGGCGCGCCCCGCCGAGGCCGCCCGCACCCTGGCCCAGACCATGGAAGCCCTGGCCGCTGACGAGCATGGCGACACCGGCGAGCTCTGGGCCGGCCACGGCGGCGAGGCCCTGGGCCGGCTGCTCTCGGGCCTGATGAGCGAGTCCGACGGTTCGCCCGCCGTCAGCCGCCGGGGCTTCGCCGACCTGCTAGCCCGGCTGATGTCGGGGGAGAGCATCCGCTCCGGCGGCGCAACCCATCCGCGCCTGCGCATCCTGGGCGCCATCGAGGCCCGCCTGACCCGCGCCGACCGGCTGATCGTGGCGGGGCTGGAGGAAGGCGTCTGGCCCCAGGGCGCGGCGCTCGATCCCTTCCTGTCGCGGCCCATGCGCCAGGCCCTGGGCCTGCCGCCGCCGGAGCGCCGCGTCGGCCTGGCCGCCCACGACTTCGCCCAGGCCGCCTGCGCCCCGGAAGTCATCCTGCTGCATTCCGAGCGCCGCGAGGGCGCGCCGGCCGTGAAGTCCCGCTGGCTCTGGCGCCTGGAGACCTTGGCGAGAGGCGCCGGCGTCGACCTGCCCACCCGCCCGGAGATCCTTGACTGGGCCCGCTCCCTGGACGCGGCGGCCGATTATACCCCGGCCAAGCGCCCCGCCCCGCGCCCGCCGGTCGCCGACCGCCCCCGCGAGATGGCCGTCACCCGGGTCGAGGCCCTGACGCGGGACCCCTACGCCGTCTGGGCCCGCGACATCCTGCGGCTCTATCCGTTGGAGCGCCCCGACGAGGCCGTGGAGGCCCGCGCCCGCGGCACCGCCATCCACAAGGCCTTCGAACGTTTCGCGCAGGCCCATCCGGTGGAGGTCCCCTCCGACGCCGCCGCGATCTTCGAGGCCATGTACGTCACCGCCCTCGAAGAAGCCGGCATGCCGCACGAGGCCCTGGCCCGCGAGAGCGCTCTGGCCCGCGAGGCCGCCCTGTGGGTCGCCGACCTGGAGCGCCGCCGTCGCGCAGATGGCCGGACCATCCATGTCGAGCTGAAGGGCGAGCTGGAGATCAATGCGCCGGGCGGCCTGTTCAAGGTCAATGCGCGGGCCGACCGCATCGAGATCACCCCCGACGGCTACGGCCACATCCTCGACTACAAGACCGGCAAGGCGCCCTCGCAGAAGGTGGTGGACACCGGCTTCTCGCCGCAGCTGACCCTGACGGCCGCCATCCTGGCCTATGGCGGTTTCCCCACCCTGGGCCGCCCCATGCCCGGCGACCTAACCTATCTGGAGGTCACCGGCCGCAAGCCCGCCGGCCGCGAGGAAGTGCGCGCCGCCGCCGGCGAGGAAAGCGAGGCCGCCGCCCGCACCGCCCTCGACGGTCTGGGCAAGCTGGTGGCCCGCTTCGACGACCCGGCCCAGCCCTACCTGTCGCGCTCGGCCCCGCAGTTCGTGAAGACCCACATCAGCGACTATGACCACCTGGCCCGAGTGTTCGAATGGTCCACCAGCGGCGACGAGGAGGGCGAATGACCATCATCCCCTTCCCGACCCGCGAGACCGACCCGCAGCGCGTCGCCGCCGATCCCGAGCTTTCGGCCTTCGTCACCGCCAATGCCGGCTCGGGCAAGACCAAGACCCTGATCGACAGGGTCGCCCGCCTGCTGCTGGCCGGGGCCGAGCCCGCCACCATCCTCTGCGTCACCTACACCAAGGCCGCCGCCGCCGAGATGCAGCGCCGGCTGTTTGGCCTGCTGGGGGACTGGTCGGTCTGTGACGACGGCCGCCTGCGCCAGGCCCTCTCGGACCTCGAGGGCCGGCCGATCGGCGACTACGACCACATCCGGCTCTCCCAGGCCCGCGCCCTCTTCGCCCGCGCCCTGGAGACGCCCGGCGGCCTGAAGATCCAGACCATTCACGCCTTCTGCGAGAAGCTGCTGCGCCGCTTCCCCTTGGAAGCCGGCGTCTCGCCTGGCTTCCGGGTGATGGACGATGCCGCCTCGGCCGCCATCGCCGACGCCGCGCGCAAGGCCGTCGCGCGGCTGGCGCTCACCGGGCAGGGCCTGGTGGCCGAGGCCTATGCCCGGTTCTCTGTGGCGCTCGATTTCCAGAGCTTCCAGTCGATGTTCGGCGCCTTCGAGAGCGCGCGCGGGCGCCTGGCCGCCTATCTCGCCCGCACCGGCGGCCTGCCCGGCGCCGTGGCCGACGTCTGGGAGGTGTGCGGCTTCCCCGAGCCCGTCGATCCCGAGGCGGTCGAACTCCAGGCCGTCGCCGCGCTGAACCTGCGCACCTGGCGCGAGGCCGCGCAGGTCCTGGCGCAAGGGGGCAAGGCCGATGCCAAGAACGCCGCCGCGCTCTCAGCCCTCGCGAGCGAGCCCAGCTTCCAGGGCGCGCTCACCTGCCTGTTCACCGACAAGGGCGAGGGCACGCCGGCGACCTGGGTCGCCAAGACCAGCGGCCTGAAAAGCCACGAACCCCTGCGCTCCGGCCTGCTGGCCGACCAGGAGGCCCTGGAGGAAGCCCGCGCCTACCGCCGCGCCGCCCAGGTGGCGACAGACACCCAAGGCGCGCTGATCCTCGCCAACGCCTATCTCACCGCCTACGCCCTGGAGAAGGCCTCCTACGGCGCGCTCGACTTCTCCGACCTCATCGAGAAGACGCGCGACCTGGTGGCCGAGAGCCCGGCGGCGGCCTGGGTGCTCTACAAGCTGGACGGCGGCATCGACCACATCCTGGTGGACGAGGCCCAGGACACCGCGCCGGACCAGTGGGCCATCGTCCGGTCGCTGGCCGGCGAGTTCTTCTCCGGCGCCGGCGTGCCCACCGCCACCCGCCTGGAGCGCAACATGTTTGTCGTCGGGGACGAGAAGCAGTCGATCTACTCCTTCCAGGGCGCCCGGCCCGAACTACTGATTCAGGAGTTCGAGTTCCACAAGGACCGCGCCACCGGCGCCGGCTTCCGCTTCGAGCGGGTGGACCTGCTGGACTCGTGGCGCTCCACGCCCCAGGTCCTGACCTTCGTCGACGCCACCTTCTCCTCGCCCGAGCTGGCCTCGGCCATCCTGCCCCGGGTGCTGGCCGAGCCCATCGTCCACACCCCCCGCCGGGTCGACCACGCCGGCTGCGTCGATATCTGGCCCCTGGAGCGCGAGGAGAAGGGCGACGTCCGCGAGGCCTGGGACGCCCCCCTCGACCAGGAGACCGAGGCCAGCGCCAACAAGCGGCTGGCCGCCAGGATCGCTGGCGAGATCGCAGGACTTCTGGCCCGCGGCGACGGGGTCTTCGACAAGGAGACCCGCGCCTGGCGGCCCGCCCGTCCCGGCGACGTCCTGATCCTGGTGCGCCGCCGCAAGGCGCTGTTCGAGGAGATCCTGCGGGCCCTCAAGCACGCCAAGATCCCCGTCGCCGGCGCCGACCGCCTGGCGCTGTCGGAGCACATCATCTTCGACGACCTGGTGGCGGTCGCCCGCTTCGCCCTGTTCCCCGCCGATGACCTGACCCTGGCGGCCCTGCTGCGCAGCCCCTTCTGCGACCTGTCCGACGACAGCCTCTACGCCCTGGCCAAGGGCCGGAAACTGACCCTCTGGCAGACCCTGGCCACCCGCGCCGAAGAGCAGCCGGAATGGACCGCCGCCCACGCCCTGCTCACCCGCCTGCTGGAGGAGGCCCGCGAGCGGCGGCCCTTCGAGTTCTATTCCCGCCTGCTGGGGGCCCGCGATGGCGAGGCCCGCTCCATGCGCCAGCGCCTGCTGCGCCGCCTCGGCGGGGAGGCCGAGGACGCCCTGGACGAATTCCTGGCCCAGGTCCTGGCCGCCGAGAGCCGGGGGATCGAGGACCTGGAGAGCCTGACCGCCGCCTTCGCCAGCCTGGACATCACGGTCAAGCGCGAGATGGAGGCCGGCCGCGACGAGGTCCGGGTCATGACCGCCCACGGGGCCAAGGGCCTGGAGGCGCCCATCGTCTTCCTGCCGGAGACCACACTCTCCCGTGGGGCGCGCGGCACGCCCCTGCTGGAGACCGAGGGCGGCGGCTTCCTGTGGTGCGCCACCGCCAAGGGCGACTGCGAGGCCTCGGCCACCGCCCGCGAACGGCGCGCCGCCCGCGAGGAGGACGAGGCCTACCGCCTGCTCTATGTGGCCCTGACGCGGGCCCGCGACCGCCTGGTGCTCTGCGGCCGGGTCGCGGCCAATGCGAAGGAAGAGAACCTCAAGGGCTGGTGGGGGGCGCTCACGGCGGCCTTCAGCCACGCCGACGTGGACCCGCACAAGCGCGCGATCACCTGGGGCGGGATGGATATCCTGCGCTTCGGCCCCGATCCCGAGGCCCGGGGCAAGGCCGCTGACACCGCGGTCAGCGCGAACGCCGCGCCCGCCTGGACGCAAACCGAGGCGGTCACCGAACCCCACGCCCGCTACGCCTCGCCGTCGCAGCTGGGGGAGGACGCCGCCACCCCGGCCGCCTCGCCTCTGGCCACGGTCCAAGGGTTGGGCCGCTTCCGGCGCGGCGACCTGATCCACCGCCTGCTGCAGGTCCTGCCAGACCTTCCCATCGCAGATCGCCCCGCCGCCGCCCTGCGCCTGCTCGCCCGCGAGCGTGACCTCACCGACGACCAGCGCGCCGAGATGACCGCCGCGGCCCTGGGCGTCCTGAACGATCCCCGCTTCGCCGAGGTGTTCGGCCCCGGCAGCCGCGCCGAGGTGGCGCTGGCCGGAACCGCCGGCAAGCTGCCCGCCGGCCTGGCCATCTCGGGGCGAATCGACCGGCTCGTGGTGCTGGCCGACCGTGTGCTGGTGGCCGACTTCAAGACCAACCGGCCCTCGCCCGACCGCATCGAGGACGCCGACCCGGCCTATCTGCGACAGATGGCGATCTATGCCGCCGTGCTGGCCGACATCTTCCCCGGCCGCGCCATCGAGGCCGCGCTGGTATGGACCGACGGGCCCAAGCTGATGGCGATCCCAGAATTACTTATCGGTCAAACCCTTGCCGAGCTTGGCCGCGCCGGTTGATACCAGGACAGGCGCCGCCTATGTGGCGGATCGAACATCGCGGCCATTCGTTGAGGCCGCAGGAATTTAAGGAGCTTTTGATGAGCACCGTAGCGGTCACCGACGAGTCCTTCGAAAAGGACGTCCTGCAGTCCTCCAAGCCCGTGCTGGTGGATTTCTGGGCCGAATGGTGCGGCCCCTGTAAGCAGATCGCGCCGGCCCTGGAGCAGATCGCCGCCGAACTGGGCGAGCAGGTCACAGTGGTCAAACTCAATATCGAAGACAGCCCCACCACCCCCTCGCGCTACGGCGTGCGCGGCATTCCGACCATGATGCTGTTCAAGGACGGCCAGATGGCGTCGATGAAGGTGGGCGCCATGCCCAAGCAGAAGATCATCGAATGGCTGAACGAAGCCGGGATCTAAGCCGACGCGGCCCTTCTCCCTTTGTGGGAGAAGGTGGCCCTGCGGAGCAGGGTCGGATGAGGGGTCGATAGCCACATCCGAAAGCAGCTACGCCACGAGCACGGATGAGGGAGCGCGACCCCTCATCCGTCAGCTTCGCTGACACCGTCAGCAAGGGGAGAAGGACCCTACAGCGCCCCGTAGGCCTGCAGCGTCCGCAGCGCCGCCACGGTCACCACGCCGCGGTATTCCAGCTGCGGGCCCGGCCCTACCGTCTCCCAGCTGATCGGCCAGCCGCCGTCCTGCGCCTGCCGCGCCTCCAGCGCCGCCAGGTGATGGCCCAGCACCGCCTTCGGGAACAGCTGGTGGCAGAAGCTCAAGGGTGACGGCGCCCAGTCCAGCGGCTTCTTCACATAGCCGACGGCGTCGACGTCCAGCTCCACCAGCCCTGGAATGCGCGCCGCCAGCCCGGCCAGCGCCGTCTCGGCGCGAGCCCGGTCCGCCGTATGCTCCAGAAAGCCGATCATCGGCATCAGGTCGTGGAACTTCTCCGTCTGCGAGCCCTCCACCACCGACCAGCAATAGGCCTCGCCCTTGGCCACCCACGGATGGTCGATCCCATGTTTCAGCAGGAGCCCGACGATCGCGGCGGTGGGGTTGATGTCGGCCGGTGGGGTTTGCCCCTCCACCGCCCACCAGGCCGCGTGGGGCGCGGCGTTGACGCTGGGCAGGGCGAAGGGCAGGCCCCCGTCAGCCGTGGCGATACTGGCCAGCCAGTCGCAGGCGCGGCCCGCCAGCAGCGGGTCGAAGGCGTCCACCGCATCGAGGATCTCAAACGCGATCTGCACGTCCACCGGCTGGCTGTGCGGATCGCGCTTGTCCGGCTCCAGGGCCGAGCCGAACCCGCCGTCGCGGCCCTGATAGGCCGCCAGCGCCCGAACCACCGGTTCGGCCGAGGCCCCCTCGAAATGATGCTCGAACAGCCGCCGCTCCAGCAGCCGGCCATTGCGCAGCAGGAAGTCGCGCGCGCGGTCGAGGACGTCGGACATGGGGCTTCTCCCGTTCAGAACAAAACTAGAACAAGAGAGCGGGGCTGTGCAACCTATTGCTCGTCATCCTCGGGCTTGTCCCGAGGATCCATGATCTCCGTCTTGCCATAGAGGGCGAGACCGTCGCCGCAGAGGAACATCTGAACCACGGCGTTTATGGATCCTCGGGACAAGCCCGAGGATGACGGTCGTGGGTGGGCCTAGGTCGGCCAGGTCTCGGGGCTGAGCGCCAGGACTTCCCCGGCGAAGTGGAGGCCGCCGCAGATGATCACGTGCGGCGCCGGACCCTCGACCTCAAGGGCCATGGTCGTGGCCGTCGTCACGTCCGGCGCGGTCTCGGCGACAAGCCCTGCCGTCGCCGCCGCCGCCGCCAGGTCCTCAGGGCTCAACGCCGTCGTCGACTCAAACGTCGTGGCGATCACCCGCGCGCCCAGCCGCTTGAGCGGCTCAAAGAAGCCCACCGAGTCCTTGCGGGCGTATTGCGCCACCACCAGGGTCACCGGCCGCCCGTCGCGGGCCAGGCGGTCCACGGTGTCGGCCAGCGCCCGGCCGCCGTGGGGATTGTGCGCCCCGTCCAGCCACAGGTCGGCGCCGCGCGCCACCGCCGCCGCGCCCAGCGGTCCGACGGTGAGGCGCTGGAAGCGCGCCGGCCACACCGCGCCCGCCACGCCCTTGGCCAGCGCCGCCTCGTCGATGCGCGGATCGCCCCAGGTCAGCATGGCCATGACGGCGAGGGCCGCATTGCCCACCTGGTGCGGGCCGTAGAGGGCCGGCATCGGCAAATCCAGCAGCCGGTCAGGCGTCTGGACCAGCATGCGGCCGTTCTCCTCCCAGGCGTCGATGTCGCGGCCCATGGCCAGCATCGGCGCGTTCAGGCTCTGCGCCTCGCGTTCGATGACCTCGAAGCCTTCCTCCATCTGGCGGGCGACGATCACCGGGCGGCCCTGCTTGATGATCCCGGCCTTCTCCCAGGCGATCTTGGTGAGCTCCGGGCCCAGCATCTCCAGGTGATCATAGTCCACCGGGGTGATGATGCAGACGGCGGGCGCGTCGAAGACATTGGTGCAGTCGAACCGGCCCCCCAGGCCCACCTCGATGACGCAGAGGTCAGCCGGCGTCTCGGCGAAGGCCTTCAGGGTCATGGCCGACATGATCTCATTGAAGCTGATCTCGCCGCCGGCGTTGATGGCGACGGAGGAGTCGATCAGCTCGCGTAGCTGCGCCTCGCCGATCAGCTCACCGGCGATGCGGATGCGCTCGGCGAAGCGCACCAGGTGCGGCGAGGTCAGCACATGAACCTTCAGGCCCGCGGCCTCGGCGATGGCCCGCAGATAGGCTGTCGTGGAGCCCTTGCCGTTGGTGCCGGCCACATGGATCACCGGCGGCAGGTGATCCTGCGGCCGGCCCATGGCGTCGAGCAGGCGCAGGACGCGCCCGGTGGACAGGTCGATCAGGGACGGAAACTCGTCGCGCAGCCGCGCGATCATCGCGTCGAAGGCGCGGATCTCATCATACATGGGGCGTGGCCTGGAGAGGGCTGGAAGGGACTGCGGCGGGTTGAAGAAGACCGCCCGCGACCCGCCGATTGTGAGCTAGGCGGCTTTTGAAGCTGAGCGTCCCATCATGAGGGTCTTGAGGAGCGAGCCCAGCACGGTGGTCATCTCGCTGCGGGGCACCACCCGGTCCACCATGCCGCGCTCCACCAGGAACTCGGCGCGCTGGAAGCCTGGGGGCAGGGTCTCGCGGATCGACTGCTCGATCACGCGGCGGCCGGCGAAGGCGATCATGGCGTTGGGTTCGGCCAGATGGATGTCGCCGAGCATGGCGTAGGAGGCGGTCACCCCGCCGCTGGTGGGGTCGGTCATCACCACGATATAGGGCAGGCCGGCGTCCTTGACCTCGTTCAGCGCCACCGTCGTGCGCGCCATCTGCATCAGGGACAGCGTCCCCTCCTGCATGCGGGCGCCGCCCGAGGCGGTGAAGATCACGAAGGGAACCTGACGGCGCACCGCTTCCTGGGCGGCCTTGATGAAGGCCTCGCCCGCCGCCATGCCCAGCGATCCGCCCATGAAGGCGAAGTCCTGCACCACCACCACGGCCGCTTGGCCCTTGATCTGCCCATGGGCGATGACCATCGCGTCCTGCTCGCCGGTGGCCTTGCGGGCCGACTTCAGGCGGTCGGGATAGGAGCGGTCGTCGGGGAATTTCAGCGGATCTTCCACCACGGTCGGCGAGGCGATGCGCTCATAGACGCCCTCGTCGAAGGTGTAGGCCAGGCGCTGCTTGGCGCCGATCCGCATGTGGTTGCCCGACGGGGTGACCCACAGGGCCGCCTCCAGGTCCGAGCGATAGATCATCTCGCCGGTATCGGGGCATTTGACCCAGAGATTCTCCGGGGTCTCGCGCTTGGCCACCAGGTTGCGCACGCCCGGCGCGATCTTGGCCAGCCATCCGCCCCGCTCCCGCGGCGTCGGAACGCTCGGGGGCTTCTTGTCGTTTCTGTGCTCAGCCATCGCCATGTGGGATCTACACCGTCGGGCTAGCGACTCGCGCGAAGCGCACAGCCTTAGCCAAGGATTCTACTTTGGAAAGAACCCGCGTGGTCACGGTTTCGTTCATTGCCAAGCCTGCGGCGATTTCATCAACGAGGGCTGAACCCACCACCACGCCGTCGGCCACCCGCGCCACCGCTTCGGCGCGCTCGGGCGTCTTGATGCCGAAACCGACGCAGACCGGCAGGCCGCCGGCCGCCCGCACGCGCGCCACATGGGGCGCCACGGCCGCCGCATCGGCTTCCTTCACCCCGGTCACACCCGCCACCGAGACATAGTAGGCAAAGCCCGAGGTGCGCCGCGCGATCACCTTCAGGCGCGCATCGTCGCTGGTGGGGGTCGAGAGCAGCAGCAGGGACATCCCCTCGGCGTCGAGGGCGTCGGCTAAGGGGTCAGCCTCCTCCGGCGGGATATCCACCACGATCAGTCCGTCGGCCCCGGCCGCCGCCGCGTCCTGGGCGAAGGCCGCAAAGCCGCGATTGATCAGCGGATTGGCGTAGCCCATCAGGATGATCGGCGTGGTCTGGTCGCCCTGGCGGAACTCGGCGATCATGGCCAGGGTCTTGGACAGCGTCATGCCGTTTTCCAGGGCGCGCAGGGCGGCGCGCTGGATCGTCGGGCCCTCGGCCATGGGATCGGAGAACGGGAAGCCCACCTCGATCAGGTCGGCGCCGGCGGCGGGCAGACCCTTCAGGATTTCTAGGCCGCGGTCATAATCGGGATCGCCGGCCATGATGTAGGTCACGAAGGCGGCGCGATTCTCCGCCTTCAGGGCGGCGAAACGCGCGTCGATGCGGGCCTTGGTCAAATCGCCATCCCCAGGTGGGCGGCGACGGTGGCCACGTCCTTGTCGCCGCGGCCCGACAGGTTCAGCACCACGATGCCGTCCTTGCCGACATCGCGGGCCACGTCGCCCAGCCGGGCGATGGCGTGCGCGCTCTCGATGGCCGGCAGGATGCCCTCGAGCTGCGCCAGCAGCTTGAAGGCCTCGAGGCTCTCCAGGTCGGTGGCGGTGAGATAGGTGGCGCGGCCGACGTCGTGCAGCCAGGAGTGCTCGGGCCCGATGCCCGGATAGTCGAGGCCGGCGGAAATCGAGTGGGCCTCGGTGATCTGGCCCTCGGGATCCTGCAGCAGATAGGTCATGTTGCCGTGCAGGACGCCCGGGCGGCCGCCGTTGATGGCCGCGGCGTGACGGCCGGTCTCCATGCCCTCGCCCGCCGCCTCGACCCCGATCAGCTTGACGGTCTCGTCGTTGAGGAAGGGGTGGAACATGCCGATGGCGTTGGACCCGCCGCCGACGCAGGCGACCACGGCGTCGGGCAGGCGGCCCTCGGCCTCCATCACCTGGGCCTTGGTCTCGCGGCCGATCACCGACTGGAAGTCGCGGACCATCTCCGGATAGGGATGCATGCCCGCCGCGGTGCCGATCAGGTAATAGGTGTCGTGGACGTTGGTGACCCAGTCGCGCAGGGCCTCGTTCATGGCGTCCTTGAGCGTCGCGGACCCGGAGGTCACCGCCTCGACCCGGGCGCCCAGCAGGTTCATGCGGAAGACGTTGGGCTTCTGCCGCTCCACGTCCACAGCGCCCATATAGACCACGCAGGGCAGGCCGTACTTGGCGCAGACCGTGGCCGAGGCCACGCCGTGCTGGCCGGCCCCGGTCTCGGCGATGATCCGGGTCTTGCCCATCCGCTGGGCCAACAGGATCTGGCCGATGCAGTTGTTGATCTTGTGGGAGCCGGTGTGGTTCAGCTCCTCGCGCTTCAGATAGATCTTCGCGCCGCCGAAATGCGCCGTCAGCCGCTCGGCGAGATAGAGCGGGCTTGGCCGGCCCACATAGTGGGTCATCAGCCCGGCCAGCTCGGCCTGGAAGGCCGGGTCGGCCTTGGCGGCGCGATAGGCGGCGTCCAGCTCGTGGACCAGAGGCATCAGGGTCTCGGGGACATAACGTCCGCCATAGTCCCCGAACCGCCCATTGGCGTCGGGATAGGCGGCATAGTCGTTGGGTTTGGCGGTGGGCGCGTTCACGTCACTATCACTCGGCTCGGGATCGGGGCTCAGGCAATACGTTCAGGCGCGGCGTACGGCTTCAAGAAACGCCGTGATCAAGGCCGGGTCCTTTAGGCCGGGACCGCGCTCCACGCCAGAGGAAACGTCCACCATGGGCGCGCCCGACAGCCGCACCGCCTCGACGACGTTCCAGGGATCCAGACCGCCGGCCAGGAACCAGGGCCGCTGGAACCGGTGGCCCATCATCAGGGTCCAGTCGAACCGCGCGCCGTTGCCGCCCGGCAGCTCGGAGTCCTGCGGCGCCTTGGCGTCGAACATCAGGTGGTCGGTCGACGCCTCATAGGCCTTGGCGGCCGACAGGTCGTGGGCCGTCGAGATCGACAGCGCCTTGATGATGCCGGCCCCGCTGCGCGCGGCGATGGCCCGTGCGCGGGCCGGGGTCTCGGCGCCGTGCAGCTGGAACAGGTCCGGCTTGAGGATGGCTGTCAGACGGTCCACCAGCTCGTCGTCCGGATCGACGGTCACCGCCACGATCTTGATGTTCTTGGTCCGCGCCTGCGCCGTCAGCCGGGCGGCGGCGTCCGGCGTGATATTGCGCGGGCTCTTGTCGAAGAACATGAAGCCGATGTGGCTGACCCCGCCGGCCACGGCGGCGCTCACCGTCTCGGGCGTGGACAGGCCGCAGATCTTGGTGGGGACGGGCATGGAGCGGATAAGGGCTATCGGCCCACGGAATTCAAGACTTGGCCTGGGTCTTCAGCAGATCGCGGATCTCGATCAGCAGGGCTTCCTGCGGCGGCGGCGCGGGTTTCTCGGACGGCGCGGCGGCCTCGTCGCGGCGGCGGATGGTGTTCACGCCCTTGACGATCAGGAACACCACCCAGGCCACGATGGTGAACTTGATCATGGTGTTGAGGAAGGCGCCGTACTGGATGGCCACCAGTTCGTTGGCCTTGGTCAGCGGATTGTCGGGCTTGAGCACCAGCTCCAGGTGCGAGAAGTCCACCCCGCTCAGCAGCAGGCCGATCGGCGGCATCACCACCTGGTCCACCAGGCTCTTGACGATATCGTTGAACGCCGCGCCGACGATGACGCCGACGGCCAGGTCGATCACATTGCCGCGGGCGATGAACTCGCGGAATTCACTGAAGATGCTCATGGGACGCCTATTCGTCGGCGTTGAGCCGTTCGCGCAGTTCCTTGCCGCTCTTGAAGAACGGCACGTGCTTGGCGCGGACCTCGACGGCCTCGCCGGTGCGCGGATTGCGTCCGGCCCGGGCGTCGCGCGAGCGGACGGACAGCGCGCCGAAGCCACGCAGTTCCACCCGGCCGCCGTTCTCCAGGGCCTGGATCATGCGCTCAAGGATCACGCCCACCACGCGCTCGATATCGCGCTGGGTGAGGTGCGGGTTTTCCTCAGCGAGTTTGGCGATCAGCTCAGACTTGATCATGCCTTCTTCCGGTCGTTCGGCTGCGGAACATGGTCGAGTCCCTGAGGATGTTCAAGGCAGGAAAAGGGTTTACGGCCCGGTGACGATAATCTTCGCCGAAAGCTTGGGCCGACTTGTCCCAAATCGGGGCCGCGGAAGGGTTGGCTGGCGTATTGGCGGTATCTGTCGGTCACCCGACGCAGCGGGGAAGGTGGCGACGGTCTACCCAGGATAGTGCGGTTTGCGAAAAAGAAAACGGCGGACCGGTTTCCCGATCCGCCGCTCTCAATTCATCTTCGATCCGGCAGAACGATTAGTCGTTCTTGGCCTTCTCACGCAGGGCGGCGCCCAGGATGTCGCCCAGCGAGGCGCCGGAGTCCGACGAGCCGAACTGCTCGATGGCTTCCTTTTCCTCGGCCATTTCCAGGGCCTTGATCGACAGACCCACCCGACGGGCGGCCTTGTCGACGTTGGTCACCTGGGCGTCGACGCGGTCACCCACGGCGAAGCGTTCCGGGCGCTGGTCGGCGCGGTCGCGGGAGAGGTCCGACTTGCGCACGAAGGCGCTCATCGGGGCGTCGTCCTCACCGAAGCGGACTTCGATGCCGCCGGTGGTGACTTCCGTCACCGTGACGGTGATGGTCTGACCCTTGCGGAAGAAGTCGCCCACCATGGGATCGCCGGCCAGTTGCTTGATGCCGAGCGAGATGCGTTCCTTCTCGACGTCGACGTCCAGCACGCGGGCCTTGACCATTTCGCCCTTGTGATACTTGGCGATGGCTTCTTCGCCCGAGGCCGTCCAGTCGAGGTCCGAGAGGTGGACCATGCCGTCGATGTCGTTCTCGAGACCGATGAACAGGCCAAACTCGGTGGCGTTCTTGACTTCGCCCTCCACGGTCGAACCGACCGGGTGCGCCGCGACGAACGCGTCCCAAGGATTGTCCATGGCCTGCTTGAGGCCCAGCGAGACACGACGCTTCGACGGATCAACGTCGAGCACCACGACTTCCACTTCCTGAGAGGTGGAGACGATCTTGCCCGGGTGGACGTTCTTCTTGGTCCAGGACATTTCCGACACGTGGACCAGGCCCTCGACCCCGGCTTCCAGCTCCACGAAGGCGCCGTAGTCGGTGATGTTGGTGATCCGGCCGGTGAACTTCGCGCCGACGGGATACTTGGCTTCGACGCCGTCCCACGGATCGGACTGCAGCTGCTTCATGCCGAGGCTGATGCGCTGGGTGTCGGGGTTGATCTTGACGATCTGAACCTTGACGGTGTCGCCCACGGCCAGGACCTGGCTGGGGTGATTGACGCGCTTCCAGCTCATGTCGGTGACGTGCAGCAGGCCATCGATGCCGCCCAGGTCCACGAAGGCGCCGTAGTCGGTGATGTTCTTGACCACGCCTTCGCGGATCTCGCCCTCTTGCAGCTGGGAGACCAGCTCGGTGCGCTGTTCGGCGCGGGCTTCCTCGAGGATCGCGCGACGCGAGACGACGATGTTGCCGCGCGGACGGTCCATCTTGAGGATGGCGAAGGGCTGTTCCTTGCCCATCAGCGGGCCGACGTCGCGCACGGGGCGGATGTCGACCTGCGAACCGGGCAGGAAGGCCGAGGCGCCGCCGAGGTCGACGGTGAAGCCGCCCTTCACGCGGCCGACGATGGAGCCCATCACCGGTTCGTTCTTCTCGTAGACGCCTTCCAGACGGGTCCAGGCCTCTTCGCGGCGGGCCTTGTCGCGGCTGATGACCGCTTCGCCCATGGCGTTCTCGACGCGCTCGAGGAAGACCTCGACGGTGGAACCCACCACGATGGGGGCGGGATCATCGCCTTCCTGGTTGAATTCCTTCAGGGACACGCGGCCCTCGGTCTTCAGACCCACGTCGATGATCGCGAAATCCTTCTCGATCCCGACCACGATCCCCTTGACCACCACGCCTTCCATGAAGTCGCGGCCGCCCATGGACTCGTCCAGCAGGGCGGAGAAGTCGTCGCGGGAAGGAGACAGGCTCATATCGTCAGCCATAATATTCTTTCGTCTTTCAGATGACGCCGTCCGTGAAACGGAAGTGTCGTCCGACACGCATCAGCGTTCGGAGTCCCGGCGTCGGGTTAAGGGTTGCAAACCGAAGGCGTCGGGGCGGGCCCCAGCGCGGTGAATTTCGCCCGCAGCCATCGAGGGAAAGGAACGTTTGGATTGCCCGTCAGGAAGTTTCCCACCGGGCTCGCGCCGCCTCGACCGTGCGGCGGGCCGCATCGGTGGCCTGCTCTATAGTCATTTCAGTGGTATCCAGCAAGACGGCGTCGGCGGCGGCCACCATGGGGCTGTCGGCGCGGCCGCCATCGCGTTCGTCGCGCTTGCGGATGTCGTCGAGGATGTCGGCCAGCGCCACCTGCTCGCCCTGCCCCACCAGCTGCTTCCAGCGCCGCTCGGCGCGCACCTCCGGGCTCGCGGTCACATAGAGCTTGGCCGGCGCGGTCGGGCAGATCACCGTCCCCATGTCGCGCCCGTCCAGCACCGCGCCGTCCGGCTGCCGCGCGAAGGCCAGCTGCAGCTCGCGCAGGGCCAGGCGGACGGCCGAGTGCACCGCCACCCGGCTGGCGCACTCGCCGGCCTCGCGGGTCCGGAACGCCGGATCGTCCAGCATGGCGGCCGTCAGCGTCATGGCCACGGCGCCGGCGTCCTGCTCTGAGTCCAGGTCCTTGCCCGCCCGCGCCGTCAGCACGCCGACGGCCCGGTACAGCAACCCCGAATCCAGCACCGGCACGCCATAGAGCGCCCCCAGCCGATTGGCGATCGTCCCCTTGCCCGAGGCCGCGGGCCCGTCGACGGTGATGATGAAGGGCGGTTTCAAGAGACTATCCCGCGCAATTTTACCTGCCCCCTAACGATCGTCATCCCCGGGCTTGTCCCGGGGACCCATGATCTCCGCCTCGCCACAGATCGCACCGGCGCCGCCACATCACCTTGCTGCACGTCGGAGATCATGGGTGGCCGGGACAAGCCCGGCCATGACGAAAAAGAATTGGAGGCCACCTCGCCCCTCACGCCAACGCCCCCCCAAGCCCGCGCATCATCTCCACGAACCCCGGGAAGCTGGTGGCGATCATCCCCGGCTCGTCGACGCTGACCGCGTCGTTGGAGGCCAGGCCCATCACCAGGTGCGACATGGCGATCCGGTGGTCACCCTTGGTGACCACGCTGGCCCCGCCCGCCGCCGGATGGTTGCCCCGCGCCGCCCCCACCACAATCAGCCCCTCCGGCTCCTCCTCGACCCCGATGCCGCAGGCGCTCAGCCCCGCCGCCATCAGGGCGATGCGGTCGCTCTCCTTGACCCGCATCTCGCCGATGCCGCGCATGTGGGTGGGGCCATCGGCGAAGGCCGCGGCCACCGCCAGGATCGGATACTCGTCGATCATCGAGGGCGCGCGGCTTGCCGGCACGTCGACGCCGCGCATGGCCGAGTGCCGCGCGGTGACGTCCCCCACCGGTTCCCCGCCCTCATCGCGCAGGTTCGAGATCACGAGATCCGCCCCCATCTCCTGCAAGGTCGTGAACAGGCCGGTGCGCAGCACGTTGAGCAGCACGCCTTCCACCGTCACCTCCGAGCCCGGAGTGATCAGGGCCGCCACCAGGGGGAAGGCCGCCGAGGACGGGTCGCCGGGGACAATGATCTTGGTCCCGGTCAGACTCTGGCCGCCCGGCAGGTCGATATGGCGCTCGCCATCGCGGTCCTCCACGTGGATCACCGCGCCGAAGGCCCGCAGCATCCGCTCGGTGTGGTCGCGCGTCGCCTCGGGCTCGATGACGCCGGCCCCGCCGTCGGCATGCAGGCCGGCCAGCAGCACCGCCGACTTCACCTGGGCCGAGGGCTCAGGCAGGCGGTAGTCGATGCGCTTGAGCGCCCCCCCAACCAGGGTCAGGGGCAGCCGCCCGCCGGTCCGGCCAGCAAACGTCGCCCCCATCTCGCGGAGCGGCTTCATCACCCGGTTCATCGGCCGCCCGCGCAGGGAGGCGTCGCCGGTGAAGGTCGCGGCCATCGGGAACCCCGCCGCCGCCCCCATGATCAGCCGCACGCCGGTCCCGGCGTTGCCGCAGTCGATGACGTCGTCGGGCTCGGAGAAGCCGCCCTGGCCCTCCACGCGCCAGGCGCCGGGCGCCAGATGGGTCACGGTCGCGCCAAAGGCCCGCATGGCCTGGGCCGTGCGCAGCACGTCATCGCCTTCGAGTAGGCCCTCGATGTCTGTCGTTCCGGTCGCCAGCGCTCCGAAGATCAGCGCGCGATGGGAAATCGACTTGTCGCCCGGGGCGCGCACGCGGCCCCGCAGCGGGCCGCCGCGTTTCGCGGTCAGTCCTGCCGACGTCATGGGAATGCCAAGCCTCCTTAAGGCCTTGCTGTTGTCACGAGGGGGTTTGCTTTTGACAGCGGCGCTGGCGCGTGGCAAGGGACCCGGCTTCATTCGAACCCCTTAGAGGCTTAGCCCTTGGCCAATCCCGAACTGGGCGCAAAGCAGATCTGTCCGAACTGCCAAGCGAAGTTCTACGACCTCACCCGTCGTCCCGCCCACTGCCCGAAATGCGCCACCGAGTTCGACCCCGACGAGGCTGTCCGCAGCCGTCGCAGCCGTTCGCGCGTCGCCCCCACCGACCATGAGGTCGAAGAGGACGGCGAAGCCCAGGTCCGCGGCAAGTCGGAGGCCGATGACGACGAGGAAGAAGAAGAAGTCGTCACCCCGGAACTCGACGAAGTCGTCGACGCCCCCATCATCCCCGGCGACGACGATGATGACGACGACGCCGACCCGGGCGCCGCGCCCGAGGACGAGCTCGCCGGCTTCTCCGAGGACGAGGAAGACCTCGAGGAGGACACCGACGACGTGCCCTTCCTGGAAGACGAGGAAGACGACTTCGACGACACCGAAATCGAGGGTCTGCCCGGCGAGGGCGACGCCGAGGACCGCTAATCTGACTGCGGCAAGCCGCCTGCAAATTTCCTTTGCAGGCGGGCTTGATCGCGACGAACTGTCAGACTAGGTTCCGCGCCTCTTCGGGGAGGGCCTTTCAGCCGCCTCCGGAGAAACCCGAGACCTCGGGGCTTTAGCTCAGCTGGTAGAGCGCTTGCATGGCATGCAAGAGGTCAGCGGTTCGACTCCGCTAAGCTCCACCATAGCGGCCGCTTCCCACCGGAAGCGGCCGTTTCCATTTGGGGTCGTTGTTAGGTGCAAAGAGCGGAAACCCCAACTCCGCTCATCCCGGCGAAGGCCGGGACCCAGGTGAAACCCATTCCCACCGCATTCGGCCCTCAAGCAGCCAGGAACTATCTCGAACCGCTCCGGATGAATCTGGCTCCCGGCCTTCGCCGGGATGAGCGGTTGTGGGGTGACTGCCGACTTCCAAGTCGCGGCCCTTCTGATGCTATCCTCACGTCATCGGAGGAACCCACCCATGTCGATGTACCACGAGGGCCAGCGGGTCCTGCAGGACGCCTTCGGCAGCCGCGCCCTGGCTGACCGCCTCGACGAGACCCTGCGCCACGACGCCTTCACCGACCGCGACTCAGCCTTCATCGGCGAGCAGAGCTTCTTCTTCCTGGCCACCGCCGACGCGGACGGCCGCCCCGACTGCTCCTTCAAGGGTGGCCCGCCAGGTTTCGCCCGGGTCATCGCGCCCGACACGCTGATCTTCCCCGACTATGACGGCAACGGCATGTTCCGCAGCCTCGGCAACCTGACCGCCAATCCCAATGTCGGCCTGCTGTTCCTCTCGGTGGGCGAGCGGCCCCAGCGCCTGCGGGTCAATGGGACCGCCCAGGTCCTGGCCGACGACCCGCTGCTGGCGCAAATCCCCGGCGCCCAGCTGCTGATCCGGGTGACCCCCCGCGACATCTTCCCCAACTGCCCGCGCTACATCCCCACCCTGAGCGTCACCGCCCCGTCCGTGTACGCCCCCGAGGCCGACAAGCCCGTGGTCGAGGCCGACTGGAAAGCCCACCCCATGTTCGCCGACGTGGTCCCGCCGCGGCGGGTTTGAGAAGCCCACCACAAAAAAATCGTCATCCCCGGGCTTGTCCCGGGGACCCATGATCTCCGCGTCACCGCAGGTCGCACGGCGCCGCCACAGATTCCTACTGAGCAACGGAGATCATGGGTGGCCGGGACAAGCCCGGCCATGACGATCAGGGGAGGGAGAACGCAGACACCCGCCACCATTGAAAGCCCCGCGTCCCCGCCCCATCTTCTGAGTCATCCGGCCGCCGTGCCGATTTAGGGCGGTAGCCGGAGAGTCGCTTATTTGCGAGGACTCTGATGACCCGGTCGATCGTCTTCGACTCACCCTTCCTGCTCGGGTTCGAGCACACGCGCAGCCTCATCGAGCGTGCCGCCAAGGCCGCCGCCGAGAGCTATCCGCCGTACAATGTGGAAGAGCGGGCAGGTGGCGGCCTGCGGATCACGCTCGCGGTAGCGGGCTTCACGCCTGACACCCTGCAGGTGACCCTGGAGGACCGCCAGCTGGTGGTGGCCGGCAAGCGCGACGACGCCGGCAAGGCCGAGGACGCCTATCTGCACCGCGGTATCGCCGCCCGCGGCTTCATCCGCGCCTTCGTCCTGGCCGAACGTGTCGAGGTCGTCGGAGCCCTGCTGGAGCACGGCCTGTTGCACATCGATGTGGACCGCCCCGAGCCCGACAAGCTCATCAAGAAGATACCTATCCAAACGGCCGGCTGAACCCAGCGGCCAGTGTACGCGTTGCCTTTCAAGGAGGTGGTCTGATGACACCCAATCTTACGACGGAAGCCTTTGCCGCCCTCGGCGGCCCCGATCTCGTCTATGTCCGGCCGATCAAGGCCGCCGAAATTCTCGCCTCGACCCCGGCCGCGCAGATCGAGGGCTTCAAGCTCGATCCCGACCAGACCCTCTACGCGGTCCACCGCGCCGACGGCGAACGCCTGGCGGTGATGACCGACAAGGACTCCGCCGTCGCCGCCGCCCTGGCCCACGAACTGGCCCCGGTCTCGGTTCATTAAGACAATGGGTTCCTTCTCCCCTTGCGGGAGAAGGTGGCCCTGCGGAGCAGGGTCGGATGAGGGGTCGATAGGCCTATCGGGTTAGGGCGTTTCATGGGTTGCGGAGAGGGACGTGCGACCCCTCATCCGACCGGTCGCTGACCGGCCACCTTCTCCCGCAAGAGGAGAAGGACCCTCACGGCTAAGCCGCGCTCGACCTTGCTTCCTGCACCAGCAGCGCATGGATCGCGTCCGGCGTGCGGGCCTGGCGCAGTTGCTCGCGCAGGTCGGCCTGGCGCAGCAGCCGCGACACTCGCGCCAGCGTCCGCAGGTGTTCGGTCGAGGCGTTGGGCGGGGCGAACAGGGCGAAGATCAGGTCCACCGGCTGGTCGTCGACGGAGTCGAAGGCCACCGGGTGGTCCAGGCGCACGAACACCGCGCGCATGCGCTGCAGGCCGTCCAGCCGGGCATGGGGCACGGCGACGCCGTGGCCGACGCCCGTGGAGCCGGCGGCCTCCCGCTCTGCCAGGGCGTCGAGGATCAAGCCGGCGTCCAGGCTGAACTGCCGCGCGGCGATCTCGGCGACCAACGCCAGCACCTGGCGCTTGTTGGGCGCGCTGACCCGCGGCGCGATGGCCGCGCGTTCCAGAATCTCACCGATCAACATGGTATCGTGACGCCCAAAACAAAACCGAACCGGCCCGTGCAAAGCCAGATCGCACGGACCGTGCCGGAGAAGACCCAGCTCGGAGCGTGACAGCGTGACGTGGAAGCCGGTTCAGGCGCCCGTCACGCTCCACCTCCAAAAACCAGAGCCCTTAACAAGGGCTCTAGGCCGGGGTTCCGTTCGCTCCGTTCCCGTTCAGCGATTTCGTGCGTTCGGGGTCGATCCAGCCGATATTTCCATCGGGCCGGCGGTACACCACGGACAAACCACCGTGAGCGGCGTTCCTAAAGACGATTGTCTGCGATTCCGTCAAGTCCAGGTCCATGACCGCCATGGAAACGGTCATCGTCCTGATGTCCTTTTCCGTTTCCGCGATGACCATCGCCGAGGGCAGGACGTGGGTGTCGTGCGACGTTTGGCCCTCGTCGCCGAGGTCCCAGCCGTCGTCCTCGTCGTCACCCTCGGGGGACTGGATGATGAAGTAGGCGGCGGTCTCGGCGGCGCGCGCCGAGGCCGCGGTGGAATGGCTCTTCAGCCTCCGCTTGTATCGTCGGACCCGCGTCTCGATCTTGGCCAGCGCCACATCGAAGGCGCCGTGGGCGTCGGCGCCCAGACCGTGACTTTGCAGCGCCTGGCCAGTGGCCAGTTTCAACGCGCAGTCGACTCTGAAGGAATGGCCCTCTCGGCTGACGACCACGTCCGCAGCGCCGCCACGGTCGAAGTACTTGCCGATAGAACCGGTGATTTCGTCGGTGACCCGCTCACGCAGGGCCTCCCCAACGGCGACATGCTTGCCGGATACTAAGACTTGCATCCCCTATGAACGCGCCGCCCCGGCGAAGGTGTCAAGCGCCTGCAACCCAACCCACGAGATGGTGTACGGCGGCCATCACGACGCCGGCGCTGAGCAACAGCACCGCCCCCGAAACCGCCGCCAGGCCGTAGCCCAGCAGCGCCAGCAGGCCGTCCCTCTGGACCATGGAAAAGGCCAGCACCGCGATGGTCAGGGCCGGCAGCATATTGCCCAGCGGGATGGGCAGGATCAGCACGAAGGACAGCAGGGTGCAGATCAGCCCGATCAGCCGGTCGCCGATGGGGCCGAACATGAACACCAGCCGTGGCCGGGAAACCTGCTCGATGCGCTCCAGCCAGGGCAGCAGCCGGTCGAACACGCGGGCGAGGTCGGCCCGGCTCATCTCCCGGTCGTCGATGAATCTCGGCAGCCACAGGGTCTGGAAGCCGATCACCATCTGCGGCGAGATCAGCAGCAGGGGCGCCCCCAGGAGGGTGGTGGAGCCCGGCGGCAGCGGCAGCAGGTTGGGGATGGCCAGCACGAACATCAGGGCGCCGAAGGCCCGGCGGCCGAAGCTGTCGATGATCTCCCCCAGGGTGACCTTTTCCGCCGCCTGCTGGCCCAGGGCGCGGATATGGGCCGAGAGGCTGAGGTGTCGCGGAAACGCTCGGTCAGGCATGGGGTCTCATATCGGAGGGCGGGGGCGAGGGCGCAACGCGTGACGTGCAAATCGGTCGCGTGCTTTACAGCGGCGCCGGTTTTCGGCTAGGAGGCGCGCCATGCGGATCGCCGTCATTAAACGCGCCATGAAAACCACCGGGCTCTCGGGGCCTGGGGGCTGGCGCGTGCATACCGCCTAGCAATCCCCAGCACCCCGCCGGAAGGTCGGGTGCTGAAGGTCTCACAGACTGAAAAGACAGCCCCGCCCTCCGGTCCAAACCGGAGAACGACCCATGTCCTTGCAAGCTGAACTCGAACGTCCCGCCCGCCAGCGCCTGTTCAATGTCGCCATCGTCGGGGCCACCGGCGCGGTGGGCGCCGAGCTGATCGGCTGCCTGGAGCGCCGCGGCTTCCCCGTGGGCCAGCTCAAGCTGCTGGCCTCGGCCCGTTCAGCGGGCAAGACCCTGATGTTCAAGGGCCAGCCCGTCGCGGTGGAGGCCCTCACCGCCGACAGCTTCGACGGCGTCGACATCGCCCTGTTCTCGGCCGGCGCCAGCATCAGCCGCCAATATGCTCCCCTCGCCGCGGCCGCCGGTTGCGTGGTGGTGGACAACTCCTCGGCCTTCCGCGTGGATCCGGCCACGCCCCTGGTGGTGCCGGAGGTCAATGGCGGCCTGCTGGCCACCCGGCCGATGATCGTGGCCAATCCCAACTGCGTGGCGGCCATCGCGGTGATGGCGCTCGCCCCCCTGCACGCCCGCAACCGGCTCGTCCGGGTGATCGGGTCCACCTACCAGTCGGCTTCGGGAGCCGGGGCGGCGGCCATGGAGGAGCTGGAGCTGTCCACCGCCGCGCGGCTGGCCGGCGAGGCCTTCACGCCCAAGGTCCTGCCGCACCCCTACGCCTTCAACGTCTTCAGCCACAATACGCCCATCGATCCCGTCACCGGCTACAACGGCGAGGAGACCAAGGTGATGGCCGAGATCCGCAAGCTGCTGGCCGCGCCCGACCTGCGCGTGGCCTTCACCTGCATCCGCGTGCCGGTGCTGCGCGCCCATTCCATGGCGCTTACGTTGGAGTTCGAGGGTCACATAACGGCCATGGAGGCCCAACAGTGGCTCGCCGACGCTCCGGGTGTCCGGATCGTGAACGACAACGAAAACAACCACTTCCCCATGCCCAGCGAGGCCACCGGCGCGGACGACGTATTGGTCGGTCGGCTACGTGGTGACGCGTCTGATCCGAGCGGCCGCTCCCTGACCCTGTTCCTGGCCGGCGATCAGCTCCTGAAGGGCGCCGCCTTGAACGCCGTCCAGATCGCCGAGCAATATGCCCTCTGATCCCTCCGTGGAGACCGACATGTACGAGCTGCACTATTCCCCCGGCACGGCCAGCCTGCTGCCGCACATGATGCTCCGCGAGCTCGCCGTCCCCTTCACCCTGAGGCTGGTGGACCGGGAGGGCGGCGAGCAGGCCGGCGCCGCCTATCTGAGGCTCAACCCCCACGGCCGCATCCCGGTGCTGGTGGAGGACGGCAAGCCCCTCTACGAGACCGCCGCCATCGCCCTTTGCCTGGCCGACCGCCATCCGGGCCTGGCGCCGCCGGTCGGGGCGCCGGACCGGGCCGACTACTACAAGTGGATGGTCCACCTGGCCAACACCACCCAGGCCGAGTTCCGGTCCTGGTTCTATCCCCATGAGTACATTGACGATCCGGCCCACGAGGCCTCGGCCAAGGCCGCCGCCGGCAAGCGGATGATGGCCAATTTCGAGGTCATCGCCGGCCAGCTCGAGGGCCGCGAATGGCTGCTGCCGTCAGGGTTTTCGGCCGCCGACCTCTACCTGCTGATGCTGGTCCGCTGGGGCCGCACCCTGCCCCGTCCGGCTCGGGATAACCCGGTGCTTGCCGCTCACGCGGCCCGGGTCCTGGCCCGGCCGGCGGTACGGGAAACCTTTGAGACCGAAGAGCTTTCGACGCCCTACGTCTAGGCGTGCTTGAGGACCCGGCGGCGTTCGACCGAGGAGGGGATGCGCATGGCCTCCCGGTACTTGGCGACCGTCCGCCGGGCGATGTCGACCCCGGTTTCCTTGAGGATCTCAACGATCCGGTCGTCGGAATGCACCTCGGCCTCGGCCCGCTCGGTCTCGATCAACTGCTTGATCTTATGGCGAACACTCTCCGAGGAGTGGGCCTCGCCGCCGTCGGAATTGGCGATGCCTGAGGTGAAGAAGAACTTCAGCTCGAACATCCCGCGCGGGGTGGCGATGTACTTGTTGGAGGTCACCCGGCTGACGGTGGACTCGTGCATGCCGATGGCGTCGGCCACCGTCTTCAGGTTCAGCGGCCGCAGGTGCTCGACCCCGTAGGCCAGGAAGCCGTCCTGCTGGCGGACGATCTCCGAGGCCACCTTGAGGATGGTCTTGGCCCGCTGGTCGAGGCTCTTGACCAGCCAGTTGGCGCTGGCCATGCAGTCGGCGACGAACACCTTCTCCTGGTCGGTCCGCGCGCCGGCCGAGACCCGGGCGTGGTAGCGCTGGTCCACGAGCAGGCGGGGCAGGGTGTCGGAGTTCAGCTCCACGTGCCACAGGCCGCCCAGGCCCTCGCGCACATAGACGTCGGGGGCCACCGGCTGGCTGGGTTCGCCGCCGAACGCCGCGCCGGGCCGGGGCGTCAGGGCCCGCAGCTCGGAGATCATGTCCTTCAGGTCGTCCTCGTCGACCCCGCAGGCCCTGCGCAGGGCCGAGAGGTCGCGCTTGGCCAGCAGGTCCAGATTGTCCAGCAGGGCCACCATGGCCGGGTCGCAGCGGTCGCGTTCCCTGAGCTGCAGCATCAGGCATTCGCGCACGTCGCGGGCGAAGACCCCGATAGGTTCGAACCGCTGCAGCATGCGCAGCACGTCCTCCAGGAAGGTCAGGTCGCAGCCCAGCCGCTCGGCGGTCTCGGCCATGTCGCCCCGCAGGTAGCCGCCCTCGTCGACGCTATCGACCAGGACGGTGGCCGCCGCATACTCGATGCCGCTGAAGCCCGAGACCATCAACTGGTCGTAGAGGTGTTCGGCGAGCGTCTTCTCGCGGGTCAGGCGCTGTTCGAAATCGTCGGTGTCTTCGAAGGAGCCGCCCTTGCCGGCGCGGGACCAGTCGACGGCCCCTCCCGCGTCCCCGGCGCCGCCCTCGGCGTCCCCGGTATTGCGTTCCCCCGGCGAGGCCTCGGCCTCGTGGCTGACGTCCATGTGGGCCTCGGCGGCGCCCTCGGGGATGTTGTCGGAGGCGAAGTCCTCGGCGTCGCGGGGGCCGGCTTCCACATCAGGTTCGGAGTCGCGTTCGTCGCGCTGGAGCAGCGGGTTCCGCTCCAGTTCGCCCTCGACATAGGTCTCCAACTCCATGTTGGAGAGCTGCAACAGCTTGATGGCCTGCTGCAGCTGGGGGGTGATCACCAACCCCTGGCCTTGCCGCATCTCTAAACGCGCGCCGAGCGCCACAATCGCCTCCTGGCCTGTTTCTTGCTGGACAGGCTAGGCGTGCAATCACGAGGGATTGGTTAACCGGGCTGCGACCTTTTGGTTAACCATGTTTTTTCCGGCCTCGATCTCGCGGACGCAGGGTCCCGGCGCGCAATGACGCGCTAGGCGCGATCAGCCGAAGCGTTCGCCCAGATAGACCCGGCGCACTTCCGGATCATCGACGATTTCGGAGGGCGTGCCCTCGAACAGGACCTCGCCCGCATGGATGATCGCGGCGCGGTCGATGATGTCCAGGGTCTCGCGGACATTGTGGTCGGTGATCAGGATGCCGATGCCGCGGCTCTTCAGGAAGGCGATCACCTCGCGGATATCGGAGATGGCCAGGGGGTCGATGCCGGCGAAGGGCTCGTCCAGCAGCATGAACGAGGGTTCGCTGGCGAGCGCGCGGGCGATCTCCACCCGGCGGCGTTCCCCGCCCGACAGCGAGATGGCCGGCGCCTTGCGCAGGTGCTCGATGTGCAGGTCGGTGAGCAGCTGGGTGACCGTGGCCCGGGCCTCGGCCATGTCCTTGGCGCGCAGCTCCACCACCGCCATGACGTTCTCTTCCACGGTCATGCCCCGGAAGATCGAGGTTTCCTGCGGCAGGTAGCCGACACCCATGCGGGCGCGCTGGTACATGGGCTGGGCGGTGATGTTCTCGCCGTCCAGATAGATCGCGCCGTAATCGGCCGGGATCAGGCCGGTGATCATGTAGAAGCAGGTGGTCTTGCCGGCGCCGTTGGGGCCCAGCAGGCCCACGACCTCGCCGCGGCGCAGGCTGAGGGTGACCCCCTTCACCACCGGGCGGCCACGGAAGGACTTGCCGATATTATCGACCACCAGCCCCTCGCCGGCCAGACCGGGGAGGGCTTGGAAGCTTTCCGGCTTCACCCTAGCGCCGGGCGGCGGGCTGGCCCGCCTGCTGCTTGGGATAGAGCACGGTGCGCACGCGGCCGGGCTTGTTGCGCCCCTTCACGCCGCTCTGCATCTGGGCGTCCCCGGTGGCGACCTTGATCACCAGCTTGGAGCCGCGCAGCACGTTCTGGCCCTGGGCGGCCACGACGTCACCGGTGATGGTGATGGTGTCGGCCGCCGCGTCATAGACCGCCGCGTCGCCGCGCACCCGCTGCTGCGGGGTCACATAATAGACCGAGCCGTTGGCCTCCATGCGGTCGAGCTGGTTGCCGCAGGCCGCGCCGGCCTGGCCGGTCCCGCCCGGCTTGGCCGAGGGATTGGGCTTGTAATAGATCTTCAGCACGTCGGCCCGCAGGCGAACCGTGTCCTGCAGGGCCTCGGCCCCGCCGCTATAGGTGGCCAGGCACCGGGCGTTGACCACCTCAAGCTCATCGGCGGTGATGTCCACCGGGGCGTCGGAGTTCTGCGCCAGTTGCGCCGCCGCCGGACCGGCAGCGATCAACCCGCAGGCGAAGACGCCCACCGCCCATTGCTTCATTTTCGCGAACCTGATCATGCCCATGCCGCCTGAAAGCCTAGTGTGACTCGACGCGCGTGTGTACGCCGCCCTTGAACACCATGCGTTCGCCCTTGTCGTACACGCCATAAGACTTGGCGATGATTTCTCCAAGCGCGCCAGCCCCCTTGATCTCGCCCGCGCCCTCGAGTTCGCCGGTCGCGGTGTTGAAGATGGAGGTGGCGGTGGCGAAATTCACGTCCCCGCCGTTCAATTTCACGCCGCCCTCCAGATTCAGCACCCGCTTGTCCTCGCGGTACACCCCGGCCTTGGCCGAGATGCGGGTGGGGCGCGGCCCCTCCTCGTCGAGGATCAGCATCGGGGTGTCGAGCATGACCCGCTGGTAGTCCTTGGGATCGCGCACGGCGGTCTTGGCGGTGAGGACAAAAGCCCGGCCCTTGTCGTCGCGGCCCAGGAAGCGGGGATTGACCAGCTGGATGGGGGCGTCGGCGTCCTGGGGCTTGTCCTTGGCGCCGGCCAGCGTGCTCTGGATGATGAAGCCGGCCATCACCAGCAGGATGATGGCGATCACCGCCGGCAGGATGACCCGCAGCCGCCGGATCAGGCGCGAGCGCTGGCGCCAGCGCTCGAAGTCGGCGCTGTAGGGCGTGTGGCTCTGGTCGGCGAAGGCGGCGGTCACACCGGCCCTCACATGTGGGCGAAGATGTCGACCTCTTCCCAGCCGGCCACATCGAGCAGGGCGCGGTGAGGCAGGAAGTCGAAGCAGGCGCGCGCCAGATGGTCGCGGCCCTCGCGCACCAGCATGGCGTCCAGACGGGCGCGCAGGGCGTGCAGGTGCAGGACGTCGGAGGCGGCGTAGGCGATCTGTTCGTCGCTGAGCTTGGCCGCGCCCCAGTCGGAGCTTTGCTGGGCCTTGGACATGTCGATGCCGGCCAGCTCCTTGGAGACATCCTTCAGGCCGTGACGGTCAGTATAGGTCCGGGCCAGCTTGGAGGCGATCTTGGTGCAGTAGACCGGCGCCGTGATCACCCCGAGGTGCAGGTAGAACATGGCGATGTCGAAGCGGCCGAAGTGAAAGATCTTCGTGACGGCCGGGTCGGTCATCAGGGCCTTGAGATTGGGCGCGTCATAGGTGGCGCGGTCGAGCTGGACGAGGTGGGCGTCGCCCTTGCCGTCGGAGATCTGCACCACGCAGAGCGGGTCGCGGCCGAGCCGCAGGCCCATGGTCTCGGAATCCACCGCGACCGAGGTCGCGCCGGCGAAGGCGCCCTTGGGTAAATCGCCAATGTGCAGATGATTCGCCAAGGTCGCCTCGCTCCGGCGCAAACTAGATCCTCTCCTATATGGAGAGGGATGGTGCCCAGGAAAGGACTCGAACCTTCACGGCCGTTAAGCCACTGGCACCTGAAGCCAGCGCGTCTACCAATTCCGCCACCTGGGCCCGATCCACCGGATCGCGCGAGGGGGGTTCCTTAGGGCGCCGCCTCTGCCCGGTCAACGCCCCGCTTCACCTTCCTTTCAAGTCGCATTGCGGCGCGGGGTCGGTTCGTCTATCGCAGGCGCTCCAAGAGCCACTTAAATCCGGTCAAAACCCTATGCAGGATCTGGTCACCGTCTTCGGCGGTTCGGGCTTCGTCGGCGCCCAGGTGGTCCGCGCGCTGGCCAAGCAGGGCTGGCGCGTCCGTGTCGCCGTGCGCCAGCCGCACCTGGCCTACAAGATGCGCCTGCTGGGCGACGTCGGTCAGATCGAGGTGGTCCAGGCCAATATCCGCAACGAGGCCTCCATCCGCCGCGCGGTCGAAGGCGCTCATGCAGTGGTTAACGCGGTCGGCGTGCTCTACGAGACCGGCCGGCAGAAATTCCAGAGCATCCACACCATGGGCGCGCGCAATGTCGCTGCGGTCTCCAGGGCCGCCGGCTTGGGCACGCTGGTGCAGATCTCGGCCATCGGCGTCGACGCGGAGTCGGGTTCGAAATACGCCCGCACCAAGGCGATGGGCGAAGAGGCCGTGCGCGAGGCCTTCCCGGGCGCGGTGCTCATCCGCCCGTCCGTGATCTTTGGCCCCGACGACCACTTCTTCAACAAGTTCGCCGAGATGGCGGTGATCAGCCCGGCCCTGCCGCTGATCGGCGGCGGGCATGGCAAGCTGCAGCCGGTCTTCGTCGGCGACGTGGCCAAGGCGGTGGCGCGCGCCGTCACCGATCCGGCCTGCGCCGGCCAGACCTATGAGCTGGGCGGCCCGCGCGCCTATACCTTCCGCGAGCTGATGGAGCTGCTGATGACCGAGATCGGCCGCAAGCGCTTCCTGGTCCCCCTGCCCTTCGCCATCGCCGCCCTGATCGGCAAGGCCTGCGAGATCCTGGCCATCACGCCCTGGACCCCGCCGCTCACCGAGGACCAGGTCGAGCTGCTGAAGAGCGACAATGTGGTGTCGGGAAGCCAGCCCGGCTTGGCCGAGCTGGGCGTCGAGGCGACCGCCGTCGAGGCGATCGTCCCGGCCTATCTCTACCGCTTCCGCAAGGGCGGCCAGTACGCCGACGAGGTCGAGCGCCTGACCGCGATCGCCTAATCTCTGAGGGTTAGTGAGCCGCGAGGCTCAGCCAGACCAGACCGCCGACGCCCACCACGATCCGCCACCAGGCGAAGGGCGCAAAGCCGTGGCGGCCGACGAAGTCCACCAGGGCGCGGACGACGATGAAGCCCACCACGAAGCTGACCGCGAAGCCCAGCGCGATGATGCCGGCCTGGTCGGTGCTCAGCATGTCTTTGTTCTTGTAGAGGTCGACGGCGAAGGCGCCGGCCATGGTGGGGATGGCCAGGAAGAAGGAGAACTCGGCCGCGGCCTTCTTCTCCACCCGCATCAGCATCGAGCCGACGATGGTGGCGCCGGAGCGGGAGACGCCGGGGACCAGGGCGAGCGTCTGGAACAGGCCCACCACCAGCGAGGTCTTCCAGGTCAGCTTCATGGCGTCGTCCTCGCGGGGCGCCGGCGCCCAGCGGTCGATGGCCAGCAGCAGCACCCCGCCGACGATCAGCGACCAGCAGATCAGGCGCGGGCTCTCGAACAGCACCTCCTTGATGACGTCGTGCAGGGCTAGGCCCAGGACGGCGCCGGGGATAAAGGCGATCAGAACCGAAACGGCGAACCAGCGGGCCTCTGCGCTGGTGGGCAGGCCGATCAGCACCTTCCACAGCTTGCCGAAATAGAGGGCCACCACCGCCAGGATCGCCCCCAGCTGGATCAGCACCGCGAAGGTGTCCCAGAACCCGTCGGGCAGGCCCAGCAGCGACTTGGTCAGCAGCAGGTGGCCGGTGGAGGAGACCGGGATGAACTCGGTCACCCCCTCGACGATCCCCAGGATGATGGCGGCGATCCAGTCGGACATGCGGGCAACTCTCGGCGCGATGATGAAGAAGACCCCAAGGGGAGGGATCACGGTAAATTTGAGGTTCATCCCGTTTGTAGACGATTAGTG
The DNA here is from genome assembly GCF_016772415.1 of Phenylobacterium glaciei. NCBI lineage: Bacteria > Pseudomonadati > Pseudomonadota > Alphaproteobacteria > Caulobacterales > Caulobacteraceae > Phenylobacterium > Phenylobacterium glaciei. Next base: position 6,366 of record NZ_JAGSGD010000003.1, on the reverse strand, counting down.
TCGTGGAGATGGTCTGGAGGCGCTCGAAGCTTGAACGAGGTCGGCCATATAATCTATCTATTGGACTATCATATTCCGGGGCCTTGAAAAGGCGCGTAAAAGCCTCTCGCCCATGAAGGGGCGGAGGACCGGCCATGGCCGAGCGAATGCTGAAGTTCACGACGGTCGAGCGGACCACGCCCCCCAAGCGGGCGGCGGCCGCCCGTTCGGGGGATTTCCACGAGATCTACGCCGACTTCATCGACGCCAAGGCCAGCGAGCAGGCCTCGCGCTGTTCGCAGTGCGGGATTCCGTTCTGTCAGACCCACTGTCCGCTGCACAACAACATCCCCGACTGGCTGCGGATGACCGCCGAGGGCCGGCTGGAGGAGGCCTACCAGCTCTCCCAGGCCACCAACTCCATGCCCGAGATCTGCGGCCGCATCTGCCCGCAGGACCGGCTGTGCGAAGGCTCCTGCACCATCGAACAGTCGGGGCACGGCACCGTCACCATCGGCGCGGTCGAACGCTACCTGACCGACAAGGCCTGGGAAGAGGGCTGGGTCCAGCCCCTGATCCCCGGCCGGGATCGCGGACAATCGGTGGGGATCGTGGGCGCGGGGCCGGCGGGCCTGGCCGCGGCCGAGCGTCTGCGGGAGATGGGCTACGCGGTCACCGTCTATGACCGCCATGACCGGGCGGGCGGGCTGTTGATCTACGGCATCCCCAGCTTCAAGCTGGAGAAGGACGTGGTGATGCGGCGCACCCAGCGCCTCGCCGACGGCGGCGTGGAATTCCGGCTGAACTTCAACGTCGGCGTCGACGCCACCCTCGATGATCTGCGCGACAGGCACCACAGCGTGCTGATCGCCACCGGAGTCTATGCCGACCGCGACCTGGTGGTCCCCGGCGCGGGCTCGGCCGGGGTGACGCCCGCCCTCGACTACCTGATCGCCTCCAACCGCGCGGGCCTCGGCGACGATGTGCCGGCGTTCGCCTCGGGCCAGCTGCACGCCAGGGGCCGCGATGTCGTCGTGGTGGGGGGCGGCGACACGGCCATGGACTGCGTGCGGACCGCCGTGCGCCAGGGGGCCAAGTCGGTGACCTGCCTCTACCGCCGCGACCGCGCCAACATGCCGGGCTCGGCCCGCGAGGTGTCCCATGCGGAGGAAGAGGGCGTGGTGTTCGAATGGCTTGCCGCGCCGCGGGCCGTGCTGGGGGAGGCCGACATGGCCACAGGGGTGCGCGCCGCCCGCATGCGCCTGGGCGCGCCCGACGCCACGGGCCGCGCCGCGCCCGAGGAGATCGAGGGCGCCGACTTCGAGGCCCCCGCCGACCTGGTGATCAAGGCGCTCGGCTTCGATCCCGAAGACCTGCCGAAGGCCTTCGCCGCGCCTGATTTGGCGGTCAGCCGCTGGGGCACGGTGAAGGCCGATTTCGCCACCCTGATGACCAACCTGCCCGGCGTGTTCGCGGCCGGCGACATCGCGCGCGGCGCCTCCCTGGTGGTCTGGGCGATCAAGGACGGCCGCGACGCCGCCGACGCCATCCACCGCTACCTGACGGAGCCCGCGCTCGTCGCGGCGGAGTGATGACCATGAGCCAATATCCCGCTCATCCCGGCGAAGGCCGGGACCCAGGTGAAACCCACCAAGCGCCCCAGATGGATCTGGGTCCCGGCCTTCGCCGGGATGAGCGGTGGGGGGATGAGGACACGCAGCGCTTCCTCGAGAACCGCCAGAAGCTGATCGACGGCCACGCCTATGATCCCGACAGCGAGCGGGACGCCTGTGGCGTGGGCCTGGTCTGCGCCCTGGACGGCCAGCCGCGCCGCGAGGTGGTGGAGCTGGCGATCCGGGCGCTGAAGAGCGTCTGGCACCGCGGCGCCATCGACGCCGACGGCAAGACCGGAGACGGCGCCGGCGTGCTGGTTTCCGTCCCGCAGGACTTCTTCGCCGACCAGGTCAAGCGCACGGGGCACAAGCTGCGCCCCGGCCCCATCGCCGTGGGCCAGGTCTTCCTGCCGCGCAACGACCTCAACGCCCAGGAGGCGGCCCGCACCATCGTCGAGGCCGAGGCCCTGCGGTTCGGCTTCTACATCTATGGCTGGCGGCAGGTTCCGACCGACACCCGGGTGATCGGCGAGAAGGCCAACGCCACGCGGCCCGAGATCGAGCAGATCATGCTGGCCGGTCCCGCCGGCCTGGAGGGCGAGGCCCTGGAGCGCGCCCTGTTCCTGTGCCGCAAGCGCATCGAAAAGCGCGTCGCCCAGGCGGGCATTCAGTCCTTCTACCTGTGCTCGCTGTCGGCCCGGTCGCTGATCTACAAGGGCATGTTCCTGGCCGAGCATATCGACGCCTTCTATCCCGACCTGACCGACGAACGGTTCACGGCGGCGGTGGCGATTTTCCACCAGCGCTATTCCACCAACACCTTCCCGGAATGGCGGTTGGCCCAGCCGTTCCGAATGCTGGCGCACAACGGCGAGATCAACACCAAGAAGGGCAATCTGAACTGGATGAAGAGCCACGAGATCCGCATGGCCGCCGACGCCTTCGGCGACTTCGGGGACGACGTGAAGCCGGTGATCCAGGACGCCAGCGGCTCGGACTCCATGGCGCTCGACAACACCTTCGAGGTGCTGGTCCGCGCCGGCCGCGACGCCCCGATGGCCAAGGCCCTGCTGATCCCCGAGGCCTGGGCGCACAAGAGCGATGAGCAGATCAGCCCGGCCCACAAGGCGCTCTACGCCTATTGCAACGCGGTGATGGAGCCCTGGGACGGGCCGGCCGCCATCTGCGCCACCGACGGCCGCTGGGTGGTGGCCGGCAAGGACCGCAACGGCCTGCGGCCCCTGCGGGTCACCTATACCGATGACGGCCTGCTGATCATGGGCTCGGAGGCCGGCATGTGCCGGGTCGACGAGGCCCGCATCGTGCGCAAGGCCCACATCCAGCCCGGCCGCATGGTGGCCGTCGACCTGCTCGAAGGCCGGCTCTACGAGGAGGACGAGATCATCGACCGCCTCGCCGCCCAGCATCCCTATGACCAGTGGCTGGGCAACATGGTGGACCTGGAAACCCAGATCGCCCCCGGTCCCGAACCCCGAGCCTATGGCCGGGAAGAGCTGACGCGCCGCCAGGCCGCCGCCGGGATGAGCCTGGAGGACCTGGAACTGCTGCTGGCCCCGATGATCGAGGACGGCAAGGAGGCGGTGGGCTCCATGGGGGACGACGCGCCGCTGGCGGTGCTGAGCGACCAGTATCGGCCGCTCAGCCACTTCTTCCGGCAGAACTTCAGCCAGGTGACCAACCCGCCGATCGACAGTCTGCGGGAAACCGGGGTCATGAGCCTGAAGACCCGGTTCAAGAACCTCGGCAACATCCTGGCCCAGGACGAGGCCCAGACCGACGTCTTCGTGCTGGAGAGCCCGGTGCTCACCACCGGCATGTACCAGCGGATCATGGGCTTCATCGGCGACACCTCGGTGGCCACGGTGGATTGCAGCATGCCGATCCCGGCCAATGAGGCCCGGCCCGGCGACGCCCTGCGGGCCAATCTGGACCGCATCCGCGCCGAGGCCGAGGACGCCGCCCTGCGCGGCTGCGCCACCATCGTGCTCACCGACGAGGCCTCGGGCGTGGGCCGCGTCGGCCTGCCGATGATCCTGGCCACGGGCGGGGTCCACTCCTGGCTGGTGGCCAAGGGGCTGCGCTCCTACGTCTCGATCATCGTGCGTTCGGCCGAGTGCCTGGACACCCACTATTTCGCGGTGCTGGTGGGGGTCGGCGCGACGGCGGTGAACGCCTATCTGGCCCAGGAAAGCTTCCAGGACCGGCTCGAGCGCGGCCTGACCGGCGAGCTCACGCTCCACGACGTCTGCCGCAACTTCAAGCACGCCATCGAGGGCGGGCTCCTGAAGATCATCGCCAAGATGGGAATCGCGTTGATCTCGTCGTATCGCGGCGGCTATAACTTCGAGGCTGTGGGCCTGTCGCGCGCCCTGGTGGCCGAGTTCTTCCCGGGCATGCCCTCGCGCATCTCCGGCATCGGCCTGGCCGGTCTGGAGGCCAAGGCCGTGGAGGCCCATCGCCGCGCCTGGGACCTTGGCGCCATCAGCCTGCCGGTGGGCGGGCTCTACAAGGCGCGCGCCGCCGGCGAGAGCCACGCCTTCGAAGCCCGCATGATCCACACCCTGCAGGCCGCCTGCAACACCGGCGACTACGCCGCCTATCAGCGGTTCTCGGCGGGCATGCGCAGGCAACCCACCCTCCAACTGCGCGACCTGCTGGACTGGCGCAGCGGTGAACGGCCTGTGGCCCTGGACGAGGTGGAAAGCGTCAACGAGATCCGCAAGCGCTTCCTGACGCCGGGCATGAGCATGGGGGCGCTCAGCCCCGAGGCGCACGGGGTGCTGAACATCGCCATGAACCGCATCGGGGCCAAGAGCGTCTCCGGCGAGGGCGGCGAGGACCCAGCCCGCTACAAGCCCCTGCCCAACGGCGACAACCCCAACTCGGCGGTCAAGCAGATCGCCTCGGGGCGGTTCGGGGTGACGGCGGAATATCTCAACGAATGCCGCGAGATCGAGATCAAGGTCAGCCAGGGCGCCAAGCCCGGCGAGGGCGGGCAGCTGCCCGGCTTCAAGGTCACCGAGCTGATCGCGCGCCTGCGGCACGCGACGCCCGGCGTGATGCTGATCTCACCCCCGCCGCACCACGACATCTATTCCATCGAGGACCTGGCCCAGCTGATCTACGACCTGAAGCAGATCAACCCGACGGCGCGGGTCTGCGTGAAGCTGGTGGCCATGACCGGCATCGGGGCGATCGCGGCGGGTGTGGCCAAGGCCAAGGCCGACGTAATCCTGATCTCCGGCAATGTCGGCGGCACCGGAGCCTCGCCCCAGACCTCCATCAAGTACGCCGGCGGTCCCTGGGAGATGGGGCTGTCGGAGGCCAACCAGGTCTTGACCCTGAACAACCTGCGCCACTCCGTGCGCCTGCGGGCCGACGGCGGCATGCGGACCGGCCGCGACGTGGTGATCGCCGCCATGCTGGGCGCGGAAGAATTCGGGATCGGCACGGCCAGCCTGATCGCCATGGGCTGCATCATGGTGCGCCAGTGCCATTCCAACACCTGTCCGGTGGGGGTCTGCACCCAGGACGAGGCGCTGCGGGAGAAGTTCTCCGGCAGCCCGGAGAAGGTGATCAACCTCTTCACCTTCATCGCTGAGGAGGTCCGCGAGATCCTGGCCTCCCTGGGCTTCCGCTCGATCCAGGAGATCGTCGGCCGCACCGACCTGCTGCAGCAGGTCTCCCGCGGCGGCGAGCATCTGGACGACCTCGACCTCAACCCCCTGCTGGTGATGGCCGATCCGGGCTCGAACCCGCGCTATTGCGTGGTGGAGGGGCGTAACGAGGTGCCCGACACCCTGGACGCCCAGATCGTCCGCGACGCGGCCCCCCTGCTGGAGCGGGGCGAGAAGATGCAGCTGACCTACACGGTGCAGAATACGGCCCGCGCCATCGGTTCGCGGACCTCGTCGCACATCGTCCGCCGTTTCGGGATGACCGGACTGCCGGCGGGACACCTGACCGTGCAGCTGAAGGGCTCTGCGGGGCAGAGCCTGGGGGCCTTCGCGGTCCAGGGCCTGCGCATCGAGCTGACCGGCGAGGCCAACGACTATGTCGGCAAGGGCCTGTCGGGGGCCACCATCATCCTGCGCCCCTCGCCCCACCTGGCGGCGCCGGAGACCAACGCCATCCTGGGCAACACCGTGCTCTATGGCGCCACCTCGGGACGGCTGTTCGCGGCGGGCCTGGCCGGGGAGCGGTTCGGGGTGCGCAACTCCGGGGCCGTGACCGTGGTCGAGGGCTGCGGCGCCAACGGCCTGGAGTACATGACCGGCGGGCGGGCGGTGATCCTGGGGCCGGTGGGCTTCAACTTCGCCGCCGGCATGACCGGGGGCATGGCCTATGTGCTCGATTTGCACGACCGTTTCCTGACCCATCTGAACACCGACAGCGTGGTGGTGCAGCGGATCGGGACCCGGGCCTGGGAGGCGGAGCTGCGCGGCCTGGTGGAGGAGCACGCCCGGGAGACAGGGTCTGTCTTCGCCGCCGGCATCCTGCGCGACTGGGACCGGCACCTCGGGAAGTTCTGGCAGGTCGTGCCCAAGGAGATGGTCCACCGCCTCGACAAGCCCCTGGCCGAGGAAGAGGCGGTGCATCACCGGGCGTAGGTCGGTGGGTAGGCCATAGGTCGGCGCCTCCTCTCCCATTTATGGGAGAGGGTAGGGTGAGGGCTCTTTCTGCTCTTCCGTTGTTGCTCCGAGGCCAAGACGCGCAGCCTTGCTGCGCGCCCCCTCACCCTACCCTCTCCCCC